>NZ_CAWQOK010000075.1:0-40530 GCF_963896075.1 Proteus sp. G4415 | reverse complement strand
CACATAACACGTATCTCTTAGGTAAGGAGGTGATCCAACCGCAGGTTCCCCTACGGTTACCTTGTTACGACTTCACCCCAGTCATGAATCACAAAGTGGTAAGCGCCCTCCCGAAGGTTAAGCTACCTACTTCTTTTGCAACCCACTCCCATGGTGTGACGGGCGGTGTGTACAAGGCCCGGGAACGTATTCACCGTAGCATTCTGATCTACGATTACTAGCGATTCCGACTTCATGGAGTCGAGTTGCAGACTCCAATCCGGACTACGACAGACTTTATGAGTTCCGCTTGCTCTCGCGAGGTCGCTTCTCTTTGTATCTGCCATTGTAGCACGTGTGTAGCCCTACTCGTAAGGGCCATGATGACTTGACGTCATCCCCACCTTCCTCCGGTTTATCACCGGCAGTCTCCTTTGAGTTCCCACCATTACGTGCTGGCAACAAAGGATAAGGGTTGCGCTCGTTGCGGGACTTAACCCAACATTTCACAACACGAGCTGACGACAGCCATGCAGCACCTGTCTCAGCGTTCCCGAAGGCACTCCTCTATCTCTAAAGGATTCGCTGGATGTCAAGAGTAGGTAAGGTTCTTCGCGTTGCATCGAATTAAACCACATGCTCCACCGCTTGTGCGGGCCCCCGTCAATTCATTTGAGTTTTAACCTTGCGGCCGTACTCCCCAGGCGGTCGATTTAACGCGTTAGCTCCAGAAGCCACGGTTCAAGACCACAACCTCTAAATCGACATCGTTTACAGCGTGGACTACCAGGGTATCTAATCCTGTTTGCTCCCCACGCTTTCGCACCTGAGCGTCAGTCTTTGTCCAGGGGGCCGCCTTCGCCACCGGTATTCCTCCACATCTCTACGCATTTCACCGCTACACATGGAATTCTACCCCCCTCTACAAGACTCTAGCCAACCAGTTTCAGATGCAATTCCCAAGTTAAGCTCGGGGCTTTCACATCTGACTTAATTGACCGCCTGCGTGCGCTTTACGCCCAGTAATTCCGATTAACGCTTGCACCCTCCGTATTACCGCGGCTGCTGGCACGGAGTTAGCCGGTGCTTCTTCTGCGGGTAACGTCAATTGATAAGGGTATTAACCTTATCACCTTCCTCCCCGCTGAAAGTACTTTACAACCCTAAGGCCTTCTTCATACACGCGGCATGGCTGCATCAGGCTTGCGCCCATTGTGCAATATTCCCCACTGCTGCCTCCCGTAGGAGTCTGGGCCGTGTCTCAGTCCCAGTGTGGCTGATCATCCTCTCAGACCAGCTAGAGATCGTCGCCTAGGTGAGCCTTTACCCCACCTACTAGCTAATCCCATATGGGTTCATCCGATAGTGCAAGGTCCGAAGAGCCCCTGCTTTGGTCCGTAGACATTATGCGGTATTAGCCACCGTTTCCAGTAGTTATCCCCCTCTATCGGGCAGATCCCCATACATTACTCACCCGTCCGCCGCTCGTCAGCAAGAAAGCAAGCTTTCTCCTGTTACCGCTCGACTTGCATGTGTTAGGCCTGCCGCCAGCGTTCAATCTGAGCCATGATCAAACTCTTCAATTAAAAGTGTTTGATGCTCAAAGAAATCGAAAACTTAGCTTATTCATTATATGAATTAACTTGTTAGTCACTCTTCAAGACTTGATACATCTAATTTTTTAGAAGATATTGTCTCTGCGAGTGCCCACACAGATTGTCTGATAATTTGTTAAAGAGCAGTGCAACTGTCGCTGCCGTTTCCGGTCTTCTGCGTTGTTGCGAGGAGGTGCATTCTACATCTTCCTCATTCAGTGTCAAGCGCTAATTTATCAGGCTTTTCACTTTTTATTTTGTTCTCTCAGCCGGTTCGCTTAGCGCCCTGTGCCGTGACAACGAGGACGCATTATAGGGAGTTTTCTGAGGCTGGCAATAGTTTTTTGAAAAAAAATGTTCAACAGCATATTTAATAATCAGAGCATCGATTTTAGCGCTATTTATAAACATTTATTGCTCAAAAAACAGATCAAATAGGTACTCTTCTCTTTGTTCTGTTCATTTACCTTTAAAAACACAAAACTGCAGGCATAAAAAAGAGGCCTATTCAGGCCTCTTTTTCAATTTAATGACATCTTCTATATATCATTACTATATATAAAGATACTTTATGACTGTTTTGCAATGATCTGATTGTCATCTAAGTCCAAGATAATTTCTTTACCCGGAACTAATTTACCCGACAAGATATCTTGCGCTAATGGGTTTTCAACCTCTTGCTGGATAGCACGTTTCAATGGACGAGCACCATAGATTGGGTCGAATCCAACTTCACCCAGTTTTTCTAATGCTGCTCCCGTAATAGTCACGTGATAACCACGCTCTTCTAAACGCTGATACAAACGACGTAATTGAATTTGAGCAATAGCGGCAATATTCTCTTTACCTAATGGATGGAATACCACTACCTCATCAATACGGTTAATAAATTCAGGTCTAAAGTGGTGACCAACAACATCCATAACAATAGTTTTCATTGCCGGATAATCAAGGGTACCGAAGCGCTCTTGAATTAAATCCGAGCCTAAGTTTGATGTCATAATGACTACGGTATTACGGAAATCAACGGTTCTACCTTGTCCATCTGTTAAACGGCCATCGTCTAATACCTGTAATAAAATATTAAACACATCAGGATGCGCTTTTTCTACCTCATCTAATAAGATGACAGAATAAGGACGGCGACGAACAGCTTCTGTTAGGTAACCACCCTCTTCATAGCCCACATATCCTGGAGGCGCCCCCACTAAACGTGAAACAGAGTGTTTCTCCATAAACTCAGACATATCGATACGCACCATCGCATCATCACTATCAAACAAGAAATCAGCGAGCGCTTTACACAATTCAGTTTTACCAACCCCGGTTGGCCCTAAGAATAAGAACGAACCAATTGGGCGATTTGGATCTGATAATCCAGCACGGCTACGACGAATTGCGTTAGAGACTGCATTTACCGCCTCATCTTGGCCGATAACGCGTCTATGTAATTCCTGTTCCATTCTTAACAGTTTTTCACGCTCCCCTTCTAACATTCTAGACACAGGGATACCTGTCCAACGTGCTAAGATTTCAGCGATTTCAGCATCTGTTACTTTGTTACGTAACAGTTTCATATGCTTATCTTCAGTTTTATTAGCTTCAGCAAGTTGTTTTTCTAAAGTAGGAATTTGACCATATTGGATCTCTGACATTTTTGCCAAATCACCACTACGACGAGCCTGCTCTAGTGCAATACGCGCTTGCTCTAATTCTGCTTTTATATGCTGAGTACCAGTAAGCTCTGCTTTTTCTGCTTTCCACTCTTCTTCTAAGCTAGAATACTCTTTCTCTTTTTCTGCAAGTTCTTCATTTAACATAGCTAAACGTTTCTTACTTGCATCATCAGATTCTTTTTGCAGTGCTTGCTGTTCAAGTTTTAGCTGAATAATTCTTCTATCCAGTCTATCTAATGCTTCTGGTTTTGAATCCATCTGCATACGTAGACTTGCACCAGCCTCATCGATTAAGTCAATTGCTTTATCTGGCAACATACGATCAGAAATATAACGATGAGACAAAGTAGCTGCTGCTACAATCGCCGGATCCGTAATTTGTACATGGTGATGCAATTCATAACGCTCTTTTAAACCACGCAAAATGGCGATGGTATCTTCTACCGTAGGCTCCGCCACATAAACTTTTTGGAAACGACGCTCTAAAGCCGCATCTTTTTCAATGTATTGGCGATACTCATCTAATGTAGTGGCGCCGACACAGTGTAATTCACCACGTGCCAAAGCAGGTTTCAACATGTTCCCTGCATCCATCGCACCATCAGCTTTACCAGCACCAACCATAGTATGTAATTCATCAATAAACAGAATGACACTACCTTCCTGTTTAGATAAATCATTTAATACCGCTTTTAAACGCTCTTCAAATTCACCACGATATTTAGCCCCTGCTAATAAAGATCCCATATCAAGTGAAAGCACACGTTTATTTTTTAAACCTTCAGGAACTTCTCCATTAACGATCCGTTGAGCTAAACCTTCAACAATCGCGGTTTTACCTACACCAGGCTCACCAATTAATACTGGGTTATTTTTAGTACGACGTTGTAATACCTGGATTGTTCTTCTTATTTCTTCATCACGTCCAATAACGGGGTCAAGCTTGCCTTGTTCTGCTCGTTCTGTTAAATCAACAGTATATTTTTTCAATGCTTGACGTTGGTCTTCTGCATTTTGATCGTTCACTGTTTCTCCACCACGTATTTTTTCAATGGCTAATTCTAAACTGGCTTTGTTAGCTCCGGCGGCTTTTAGCATATCAGCAACCTGACCACCGCTTTCCATGGCAGCTAAAAGAAAAAGTTCTGATGAAATAAATTCATCACCTTTTTTCTGAGCTAACTTATCGCATAAATTAAGATGTTTAATTAAATCGTTTGAAGGGTGAACTTCTCCACCAGCACCTTCCACTTTTGGTAATCGAGATAATGCATCATTAATTCTTTCATTAAATTGTGAGGCATTAACACCTGTGGATGTTAATAGTGGGCGAATAGAGCCACCTTGTTGATTAAATAACGCACTCAGTAAATGTATGGGTTCTATAAATTGATTATCGTTCCCAAGTGCCAATGACTGGGCGTCTGCGAGAGCTTGCTGGAATTTATTGGTTAATTTATCCAGACGCATAACACCTCCAAGTAAAATTCGATTTAAAATTTATCACTGGAGAATAGATGAGGTCATTTAGACAATATTCAAGCTCAAAATGACAATTTTGAGCAAAAATATTTGCCTATATTTGGGATAAGGAAGAATAAACGTTGGAGAGCGTCTATTTGATCCAGATTAATGAGGCCATACGTCCGGTAGTATGTTCACGTCGATAGGAGAAAAAGCGTGATTTATCGCTAACAGTACAAAAGTCCCCACCATAAATCTGATTTACCCCACTTTCCTGCAGAATTATTCTCGCTAACATATAAATATTAGCTAAGTATTTGCCATTGTGGGGAATAAATGCGCTATCAAAGGCAATATTTTTTTCTACAAAAGCGAGACGGACTTCTGCTCCTACTTCAAAAGCATTAGGGCCTATTGCTGGCCCTAACCACGCCATAATCTTCTCATTAGAGGCTTTAAATTGAGCGAGTGTCTGTTGTAATACACCTTGGCAAAGCCCGCGCCATCCACCATGGGCAGCGCCAACTTCCGTTCCATCAATGGTACTAAATAGCACAGGTAAACAATCTGCGGTCATGATAGCGCACACCTTATTAGCACTAGAGGTGTAAAGGGCATCGCCTTCAACGGTATGATTGTCTTGATTATCCAAATTAACCACCTCAATACCATGAACCTGTGTTAACCATAATGGCATTTCAGGTAATTGAGCTTGTTGACAAATGATACGTCTATTTTGTTCTACCAATAGCGCATCATCGCCCACATGCGCCCCTAAATTAAGGCTGTCATAAGGTGGCAAACTGACACCGCCAGTTCTTAATGTGCTACATGCGCCAATATTGTCAGGCTGTGGCCAATCAGGATAAATCAATGAGGTCATTTACCAGTCCATTTCATCTTTAAACTGTTCTGCGTCCACTTTTAGTACGCGAATAAGTTCTACCATATCATCAGGCAACGGTGCATGCCATTCCATTTCAATTCCGGTAATAGGATGATAAAGGCGTAACATTGTGGCATGTAGTGCTTGTCGGTCAAAGCGACGTAACGTCTCACGAAATTCTTCACTAGCCCCTTTCAAAGGACGCGGTCTACCACCATACAGTTGATCACCAATTAATGGATGATGGATATGAGCCATATGGACACGAATTTGGTGAGTTCGACCGGTTTCTAGACGCAAACGTAAGCGGGTATGGGCACGGAAATGTTCCATAACACGATAATGCGTCACCGCAGGTTTTCCCATTGGGTGCACTGCCATATGGGTACGTTTGGTGGGATGTCGAGAAATTGGCTCATTAACCAGCCCTCCTGCTGTCATCCTTCCTGTTGCAACCGCTTCATATTCACGGGTGATTTCGCGACGCTGTAATGCTTCTACCAAGTGAGTTTGAGCGGGAACTGTTTTTGCAACAACCATCAAACCTGTTGTATCTTTATCTAAACGATGAACAATACCAGCACGGGGAACATTAACAATCTCTGGATAACGATAAAGAAGTGCATTTAATACGGTGCCATCAGGATTACCTGCACCGGGATGAACAACAAGATCTCTTGGTTTATTAATCACCAAAATATCATCATCTTCATAGACGATATTTAACGGAATATTCTGAGGCTCCCAACGAACATCCTCTTCGATTAAGGCATCGACTTCAATTTTTTCACCGCCAAGCATTTTTTCTTTTGGCTTATTGATGATTTTATCGTTAACCTGCACTCTATTGTCTAAGATCCACTCTTTTATGCGTGATCTTGAATAATCAGGGAACAATTCGGCCAAAGCCTGATCTAAGCGTTGACCCAGCTGTGAATCTGCGACTGTAGCATTAAGTCGTATTTGTTGAGACATAAATAGTTTCTATATTAAGTTAGTATTTTGACGGCACAGCCGTTTCATTTAAAATGAGTTATAGTATAACCGATTTCAGGGAGCTTCACGGAGAGACTCCCAAACCTATTCAGAGGATAATCAATACGTGATGAGACGCATGAAATACCTAGTGGCAGCGGCCACTGTAAGCCTGTTACTTTCTGGCTGTTCTAGTTCAGACAAAGACGCAACTGCTGATATGTCTCCTTCTGAGCTTTATGCAACAAGCCAAGAAAAATTGCTAGATGGCAATTATGGAGCGGCTATCAAACAACTGGAGTCTCTCGATAATCGCTATCCTTTTGGTCCTTACTCACAACAAGTTCAGCTTGATCTGATTTATGCTTATTATAAATCAGCTGAGTTACCAATGGCGATTTCCGCTATTGACCGCTTTATGCGATTAAACCCAACCCATCCAAATATTGACTATGTTCTATATATGCGTGGGTTAACCGCTCAGGCATTAGATGATAGTGCATTACAAGGATTCTTTGGTATTGATCGCTCAGACCGTGATCCTCAGCATGCTAGAGTGGCTTTCAAAGACTTTAGCCAGTTAGTTCGCTACTATCCTGATAGCCTCTACACAGCAGATGCCACAAAGCGTCTTGTTTTTCTTAAAAACCGTTTAGCGAAATATGAACTCTCTGTTGCGAAATTCTATACCAAACGAGGGGCTTATGTCGCGGTTATTAATCGAGTTGAACAAATGATGCGTGATTATCCAGATACCGAAGCTACACGTGAAGCGCTTGTGTATATGGAAAATGCCTACAAAAAACTAGGCTTAACTCAAGAAGCAGATAAAGTTGCCTCACTGATTGCAGCCAACCCTGCTTAAACATTTTTACTATCAAAAACAGCAGCCTAGCGCTGCTGTTTTTTTATGCTAATTCAAAGGCTAAAAACTTACTTTTCATCAGACCAACCCTCTTAATATGAACGAATAAACACGACTCTACAAGCACTCTTTTTCAGCTATTTATCATTTGTCACGTTTCTATTACTTGTTATATAAACTTCTAACAAAAAGTGATCTTGATCATGTTTTAAATTGTGTATCACGATATTCTGAACCTATCCAAGATGGAGTAATAAAGAGGTAACTATATGATTATAAATATCACTAGCAAACAAATGGACATTACCCCAGCACTACGTGAACACATTGAA
This sequence comes from Proteus sp. G4415, assembly GCF_963896075.1. Taxonomy (NCBI): domain Bacteria; kingdom Pseudomonadati; phylum Pseudomonadota; class Gammaproteobacteria; order Enterobacterales; family Morganellaceae; genus Proteus; species Proteus sp. G4415. Next base: position 32,758 of record NZ_CAWQOK010000075.1, on the reverse strand, counting down.
AGCCGTTTAACTAAACTTAACAAATGGCAGGTAAATTTAATCAACCCTCATATTATTCTCACTAAGGATCCAAAAGGTTTTAGTGTTGATGCAAGTATTCATACTCCGAATGGACAACTTGTAGCAAACGCACAACATGTTGATATGTATGCGGCAATTAATGATCTCTTGGCAAAATTGGAACGTCAATTAAATAAAGTTCAGCATAAAAATGAGTCTCGACGTGCGGCCAATAGCTTAAAAGAAGAAAATTTACTCGTAAATGAAATATAAGTAGTGAAGCTTGATTAAAAATTAGAATAATTCACTGACTCAAAACGCCTCTGCGCATCCTCGTGATGCGCTTTTTATTGTATTTTTCTTGACTCCTCACCCATCATCATGTTTGATAGCTATATGTTAAATAGTTAATCAATCCATATAATGATGACTCACTCTTTTTTGCCATTCTTCTTTTTCTTTTTACTCTATTCTTAAAGAGGCTTTGTTTATTTCAGAAAGAAAAGTAAGAACGACAATAGCCTCCAAAATGGAGGCTTTTTTATTTAAAATGGTACGATACAAAAGTATAGGGCACTAACATGGAAAAACTCGATTTATTAGCAATCAGAGATAAAATCACTGCGCTAGATTCTGAACTACTTTCACTATTAGCTCAAAGACGCCAATTATCGACTGAAGTTGCCCAATTTAAATTAAATACCCACCGCCCTATTCGAGATAAAAACCGTGAGCGTGAACTGCTTGAACTATTAATCGAAAAAGGGAAAAACGTTGGATTAGATGGCTTTTATATCAGCCGTATTTTCCAAATGATCATCGAAGATTCGGTGCTCACGCAGCAAGCCATTTTACAGCAACACCTTAATGCGACTGCAAATGAATCTGCAAGAATTGCTTATTTAGGCCCTAAAGGTTCTTATTCTCATATTGCCGCTCGCCAATATGCAGCCCGCCATTTTGATACTTTTGTTGATTGCACTTGCCATAAATTTGAAGATATTTTTACACTGGTAGAAACAGGACAAGCGGATTACGGTTTACTACCTATTGAAAACACCAGCTCTGGTGCAATTAATGATGTTTATGATTTACTACAAACCACCTCGCTGTCGATTGTTGGCGAAATTCGTATTCCGATAAACCATGCTTTATTAACAGCAGTTAAGAGTAGCCTAGAAGAATTACACACTATTTATAGCCATCCACAACCATTCCAACAGTGCAGTCACTATTTAAATCAATACCCTCACTGGAAAATTGAATATTGTGAAAGCACAGCTGCGGCAATGGAAAAAGTTGCATTAGCACAATCTCCCCATGTAGCCGCTATTGGCAGTGAAGCTGGCGGATCGCTTTATAATTTAACACCACTTGCTAGTAATTTAGCTAATCAACAAATTAATGTTACTCGTTTTATTGTGATTGCCCGTAAACCTATTGATGTATCAGAACAAGTACCTGCAAAAACCACCTTTTTAATGGCAACGGGGCAACAAGCAGGGGCATTAGTTGATGCTTTAATTACCTTAAAACAATACAGCATTATTATGACTAAATTAGAGTCTCGCCCAATAAATGGTACACCTTGGGAAGAGATGTTTTATATTGATGTACAAGCTAATTTACGGGATATCAATATGCAAAAAGCATTACATGACTTATCAAAAACATCTCGTTCACTCAAAGTATTAGGATGCTATCCTTCAGAAAATATTGTACCCGTTGAAATACAATAGCTTATTACCCTACTATATAACCAAAAGCCAGATAGCTTATTGTTATCTGGCTTTTCTACTTTTATGACTCTATTCCCAGGATAATTTAGCTAATTATAAAAAACCATACATAGCAGCAAATACCCAGCCAAAAATACAAGAAACAGTAACACCAATTAATCCCGGTAAAATAAAGCTATGATTAATAACAAAACGACCTATACGTGTTGTTCCTGAACGGTCAAATTGGATAGCGGCTAAATCACTGGGGTAAGTAGGAAGAATATAATAGCCATAGCACGCCGGTGCTGAAGCAACAATATAGGCAGGATCAATACCAATACCTAAAGCCAAGGGGACTATTGCGGCTAATGCGGCGGCTTGTGAATTAACAAACTTAGAAACAAGTAATAAGACAACGGCATAAGCCCAAGGATACTCACGAACTAATTGTCCTAATGCAGCTTCTATTTCTTTCATATGTGCAGAGAACATGGTTTCTGCCATCCAAGCAATACCATAGACCGCAACAATGGCTATCATACCGGAGCGAAAAACTTCATTTTTAGAAATAAGTGAAGGATTAGTTTTACAAATAATAATAATAGAAGCGCCCGCTAATAACATAAACATTTGAATAACTAATACCATAGATAATGGTTTATTATTAAATACGGGACGTAATTCAGAAAATGCACCTAATACAGCAACAACCGCAATCGCACCTAAGAATATCCACATTGCTACCCAATTTTTCATTGGTAATTTTTTATCTAACAATGTTGCAGTATCACCATAAACGTAATCATGATTCTCTGGTACGGAAATAAAATCTTGGAAGCGCTGATCTTTATCTAACTCTTTACCTCTAAACCAGCTAAAAATCCCAATGGCTAAAATACCAATAAAGGTTGATGGAATGGTAATCGCTAATAAATCTAAAAACTCAAGATGCTTACCATTAAAAGTGACATTACCTAACATTGCCACTAAGGTGACGACCGCAACAGATACGGGACTTGCGATAATTCCCATTTGTGAACCAATGGTACTGGCTGCCATCGGTCTTTCTGGACGAATATTATTTTTAATCGATACATCATAGATAATAGGCAAAATGGTATAAACCACATGTCCAGTACCACATAATATAGTCAGGGTACAGGTAACGAGAGGTGCAACAATAGAAATATACTTCGGATTTTTTCTTAATAATTTTTCAGCTATTTGCAACATAACATCTAAACCACCTGATGCTTGTAATGTTGCAGATGCAGAGACAACAGCAATAATCACTAACATTACATCGACAGGCGGTTTACCCGGAGGTAAATTAAAAATAAAGACTAAAATAACCAGCCCCACTCCGCCTAATAGACCTAATGCAATTCCCCCTTTCCTTGCTCCATAAAATAAACAAACTAATATAATGGCTAGTTGTATTATAAAATCCATCATTAACCCCTTAAAAAACGCATCGGAATAGAAATAAAAAATAATACAATTAAATCGTTAGCACTTTTTGCAAAAAAACAACGTCGACCAATATAATTTACGGCATCTGTTATAGGTATTTTTTTGATCGTTGTTATAGTTTTAATATCCGTTAATTATTTTATGCAAATTTAAGATCTCACCAACAAATAGCTTAAAAAGAAAAGACATTCTTGAACATTTATCATTAACTAATTAAACCCATAGACAACAATTACATAACAAATAAATTAAAAATAATATAATGTTGTCATTATTAGGTGATTACTAAAAATAGAAATTTCATTCATTTTTTCTAAATGTATATTGGTTTTATTCATTGTGAATATTGAATAAGTAAGGAATAGATATGCATACAATTATCATGCTACTGCTAGGTTTGAGCTATTTGAATTTCGTTGATAGTGCTCATAAAGGAAAAGGCTATTACTCCTATTCATTAGATCACCATATAAGTTCAACTCGCTGTACCGTAAGCCCATGCCCCGATCCGAAAGATTATTAAGTTATACCTATCAACGTTAGGAGAAGAAAATGAAGAAATTAATTATTTTTATACTATCAAGTTTATTCGCTTTTTATGCTAGCGCTTATACTTGGGATAATAAAATCAAAGATACCAGCACTGTTAATCAGTATTGTCAACATAATAGCAATACTCAACAATCTACTCGCTGTGTTTGGCCCCCTTGTGATGATGAGTGGTAATATTTATCGCAAGATATAACATATAAAATAAAAAACGAATAACATAACCTGTCATTCGTTTTTCTTACTATAAGTATTAGGTATAGCGTTTATGTATATTTATACTAAATCCGGCTATCATTGGCTTTTTGTAATAACGCACCACTCTCTTTCATAAATTGTGAAGCATAATCACCGAACCAATCACTTACATTATTAAATGAGCCAATAAATTCATCTTTTGTGTTTATATCTAATAAGGCTATAGCTTCACCTAATGAATGATGATATCTACGGATCAAGTTAATGTTTTCTTGTGAAGATAAAATAATATCGGCATATAATTGTGGATCTTGAGCAAAGAGCCTACCAATCATCGCTAGCTCTAAACGATAGATGGGAGAAGATAATCTTAATAAACTGGCTAAATCGACATTCTCTTTCACCAAATGTTGCCCATATGCAAAAGTAGTAAAATGTCGCAATGCTTGGATAAAACTCATATTTTTATCGTGCTCTTGTGCAGTAATAGCCTCTACTCTTGCTCCCCACACCATAAGTTGCTCAAGCAACCACTCAAAATGTGATAAATCTCGCCCTTCACAATAAGCGATAACTTGTTTTGCTAAACTTGGCACATCTGGACCAAACATTGGATGTAGTCCTAAAACAGGGCCATTATGTGCTTTTAACATCGCCTCTAAAGGCGCTTGCTTGATTGAGGCTAAATCTACCAATAAACAATTTTCTGGCAAGGGCGGTAATTGCTCAATAACATCAACCGTTAAATGGATTGGGACACTGATTATCACCATACCGGCATCCGCAAAAATAGCCGGAGATTTACTTTGCCACTCATCCGCTTCAAGACTTTCCACTTGATAGCCAGAAAGTGTAAAGAGACGAGAAAAAAGCCTCCCCATTTTTCCGTTCCCCCCCACAATGACAATTTTGCCTAATTGGGGATTAAGTGTTTTAAAGCCTTTATCATTTTCTTTGCTATATGACTCTCTCATTACTCGACGTAAAACATCTTCAATTAAATCAGCAGAAATACCCATTTTTTCTGCTTCATTACGTCGAGAAGCAAGCATTGCGGCTTCTCTATCTGGTGCATAGATAGGTAACCCGTGGCGATTTTTAACTTCTCCCACTTCTGCTACCAATTGCATTCTTTTGGCGAGTAAAGAAAGCAATGTTTTATCCACCTGATCAATTTGCTCTCGCAAATTTTGTAATTCTTCAGCCATCTATGCTTGCCTCTTCTTATTAAAGTGTTATTGGGTTAGCTAACTTTTCTTAGTTGCGCTGCACGCTGTGCTAAAACTGGCGAAATTTGCTGATGCAGATTTCTTAACACCGATTCAGTGGTTTCCCAGCTAATACATGCATCAGTAACAGAAACACCGTACTTCATCTCACTACGGGGCTGCTCTGATGACTGATTGCCTTCATTAATATGGCTTTCTAACATAATTCCTGTTATTGATTGATTACCTTTTTTAATTTGCTCAATCACTGAATCAACCACGACAGATTGACGACGAAAATCTTTATTTGAATTACCATGACTACAATCAATCATCAATGATGGTGTTAATCCCGCTTTTATCATATGAGCTTCACATAACGCGACATCTTCTTCATGGTAATTAGGTTTCTTACCCCCACGCAAAATAACATGTCCATCAGGATTGCCTTGTGTTTGTAATAAACAGACTTGTCCTGATTGATTAATGCCCATAAAACGATGTGGCATAGAAGCCGCTTTCATCGCATTAATAGCCGTATCTAAATTACCATCTGTACCATTTTTAAAACCGACAGGCATTGATAAACCTGATGCCATTTCACGATGGGTCTGAGATTCGGTCGTTCTTGCCCCAATAGCTGACCAACTAAATAAATCACCTAAGTATTGAGGATTGTTAGGATCTAAGGCTTCCGTAGCTAAAGGTAAACCTAACTGAACCAACTCTGTTAATAGTTTACGGGCAATATGTAAGCCTTTTTCCATCTCAAAACTGCCATCCATAAACGGATCACTAATTAAACCTTTCCAACCAACTGTTGTACGAGGTTTTTCAAAATAGACACGCATCACAATATACAGACTATCACTTAACTCAGACGCTAAGACTTTTAGACGTTTTGCGTAATCTAACGCAACATCGACATCATGAATAGAACAAGGGCCACATACCACTAATAAACGCGGATCACGACGTTGAACAATTTCAGAAATAGTTTGACGTGATTGAGTAATGGCATGCAGATCATTACGACTCAACGGGTATTTTTGTTTTAACTCTTCCGGCGTAATTAACACCAGCTCTTCGCTGATGTTGACATTATTGAGTGCGTCTTTTTGCATGATCATAATCTTTACCTTTTTTATGTCTGTCATTGTGATTTTTGTGTGTCTAAACGATAAGATAACATGCAATGTAAAGAAATCAATCCATATTTTCAATAAAAAAGGCATAAACGTAATAATATGTTTACATTATAGAGATATTATTAAATTTATTTTTATAAATCAATGTATTATCAATATAAAAACAACACAAAAAAATGTGATTAAGATAAAACAAAAATAGCAGACTGTAATTTTAATTTTACACCCGCAAGAAATTGGCCTTCACCTAGCAGATGAAACGACTTTATAAGAGATGTTATTTAATGATGAGAAAAATAGGCAAGGAGGTGAGTTATTGTCGAGTGCTTATAAAAAGATAGAAGACATTAGAGGAAATAGAGCAGGTTATAGTCAAAAAAAGGCCAGCTGATGCTGGCCTTTTAACCATAACTTTCGGATGTGCGAAAGCGTATTATTTAGCGTTAAGACGCTCTTTAATACGTGCAGCCTTACCTGAACGCTCACGCAGGTAGTACAGTTTAGCTTTACGAACCGCACCACGACGTTTAACTGTGATGCTATCTACGACTGGGGAGTGAGTTTGGAATACACGCTCAACACCTTCGCCATTAGAAATTTTACGAACAGTAAATGCAGAGTGCAGACCGCGGTTACGAATAGCGATAACCACGCCCTCGAATGCCTGCAGACGTTTTTTAGAACCTTCAACGACCCATACCTTAACTTCTACATTATCGCCTGGACGAAATGAAGGTACATCTTGCTTCATTTGTTCTTGTTCGATTTGTTTAATAATATTGCTCATAATAACTCTCTTACCCTAGGTAAACTGATATTAATGACACTTTGTGTCAGACTTACTCTGCTGTTCTTTGCAAATGTTCCTGCTGGAATTCTGCTAACAGCACTCTTTGCTCGTCAGTCAGAGCTAGGCTTTCCAGAAGCTCAGGTCTTCTTAGCCAGGTCCGGCCCAGCGATTGTTTCATACGCCAGCGATTAATATGAGCGTGATTACCAGACAGTAACACTGCCGGAACCGCCATACCATCTAACACCTCTGGACGAGTATAGTGAGGATGATCCAGTAATCCTTCTGCAAAAGAGTCTTCTTTCGCCGAAGCCGCATGTCCAAGAACACCAGGAACAAAACGTGCTACTGCATCTATCATTATCATGGCAGGGAGTTCCCCACCACTTAATACGTAATCACCAACAGACCACTCTTCATCGATTTCGGTCTGAATGACACGCTCATCTATTCCTTCGTATCGACCGCAAACCAGAATTAATTTCTCATTTGTAGCCAATTCGCAAACACCTTGTTGATCGAGTTTGCGCCCTTGAGGTGATAAATAAATCACCTTTGCACCATCACCTGCCGCAGCTTTTGCTTGATGAATAGCTTCCCTTAACGGTTGTACCATCATCAACATACCGGGACCACCGCCATAAGGGCGATCATCTACTGTATGATGTCTGTCATAAGTGAAATCTCGGGGATCCCAACATTCCACATTCAGCAGACCATGCTTCACTGCCCGACCAGTCACCCCGTACTCGGTTATAGCGCGGAACATTTCAGGAAATAGGCTAATTACCCCAATCCACATTTGCACTGTCCCACTGTTGAGAACCGTTAACCGGAGAATCTAAAAACCAGGATCCCAATCAACGATAATTTTTTTCGCTGAGAGATCGACTTTCTTGATAACCTGCCCATCAAGAAACGGAACTAACCGCTCCCTGACACCGAATGCATCTTTCAGATTTGCTTTGATTACCATGACGTCATTTGAGCCCGTTTCCATCATGTCGTTAACGACACCTAAATCGTAGCCCTTGTCAGTTTCTACCTGACAACCCATCAGATCTTTCCAGTAATACTCACCGTCTAGATCAGGAAGTTGTGTAGCACTTACGACAATTTCAAAATTAGTCAAAATATTTGCAGCATCTCTGTCGTCAATACCTTTTAGCTTGACGATAATATCTTGATTGTGGTGTTTCCAAGTTTCTATCTCAATGGATTCCCATTGACCATGTCGTTGAATAAACCACGGTTGATATTCAAAAATGTTTTCGGCATGTTCGGTGGAAGAAAAAACTCTGAGCCAACCACGGATCCCGTAAGGTGAGCCCAACTTACCCATAACAATAGGTTCTACAGGCTCTTTAAAGGTTTTTTGTTCGCTCATTGTTACCACCGCGACAGATTAAGCGCTTTTCTTCGCTGATTTGATCAGGCCAGCAACACGTTCTGAAACAGTTGCGCCTTGAGCAACCCAATGTTCAACACGGTCTACGTCTAAACGTAATTCTTCTGCATTACCGGTTGCCAGTGGGTTATAAAAACCTACACGTTCAATAAAACGACCATCACGCGCATTGCGGCTATCGGTCACGACTACTTGGTAAAACGGACGCTTTTTTGCGCCGCCACGAGCTAAACGAATTGTTACCATAACATCCTCATTAGTTAACAAAACAACCAGACCCCATCGAGGAATGGCGTCCGGTTGTCATATAAAAAGCCCGAAAAGTTTACTCACTTTGGCGAAAAAAGCAATCCAAAGCGACGTTTTTTTCGGACTTTTTGCTTTTAGCGACCTGGAAAGCCTGGTGGCATCATACCTTTCATGCCACGCATCATCTTAGCCAAGCCGCCCTTCTTCATCTTTTTCATCATACGTTGCATATCATCAAACTGCTTTAATAAGCGGTTGACGTCTTGCACTTGTGTTCCCGATCCCATCGCAATACGACGTTTACGAGAACCTTTGATGATTTCAGGTTTTTGGCGCTCTTTTTTCGTCATTGAGCTAATAATAGCTTCCATTTTGACTAAAATTGAGTCGTCCATTTGTGATTTCACCGCATCAGGCACCTGAGACATGCCGGGCATTTTACTTAGCATACTCGCCATGCCCCCCATGTTTTTCATTTGCTTTAACTGATCTAAGAAATCATTTAAATCAAAACCGTCCCCTTTTTTTAGTTTAGTTGCCAGCTTTTCAGCTTGCGCTCGGTCAACTTTACTTTCGATATCTTCAATTAATGAAAGAACATCGCCCATGCCTAAAATACGTGAGGCAATACGATCGGGATGGAAAGGTTCTAATGCTTCTGTTTTTTCACCAACACCGAGGAATTTAATTGGTTTCCCTGTGATATGACGAATAGATAATGCGGCACCACCACGAGCATCACCATCAACTTTAGTTAATACCACCCCTGTTAAAGGGAGTGCTTCATTAAAGGCTTTTGCGGTGTTAGCAGCATCTTGCCCTGTCATTGCATCAACAACGAATAGGGTTTCTACTGGATTGATTGCTTTATGAAGAAGTTGGATCTCCTCCATCATGCCTTCATCAACATGTAAACGACCCGCAGTATCCACCAGCAATACATCATAAAATTGGAGCTGAGCATGTTTTAACGCATTGCTAGCAATGGTGACGGGATTTTCTTGTACCGTTGAAGGGAAAAAGTCAATACCAACCGTTTCGGCTAAGGTTTCCAGTTGTTTAATCGCTGCGGGACGATAGACGTCAGCAGAAACTACTAATACTTTCTTCTTCTTTTTCTCTTTTAAAAATTTACCAAGTTTAGCAACACTTGTCGTTTTACCCGCCCCCTGTAAACCAGCCATTAATACCACGGCAGGTGGCTGAGCTGAAAGGTCAAGATCGTTATTGACCTCTCCCATCGCATTTACCAGCTCATTTTGTACAATTTTGACAAATTCCTGACCTGGGGTCAGACTTTTGTTAACTTCATGACCTACTGCACTCTCTTTGACACGTGCAATAAACTCACGAACCACGGGCAAAGCCACATCAGCTTCTAATAAAGCCATACGCACTTCGCGCAGTGTGTCTTTAATGTTTTCTTCGGTCAGTCGGCCTCTGCCGCTGATATTGCGCAATGTGCGCGATAATCTGTCACTTAAATTCTCAAACATTATCTTAGCTCAGTGTTAAAGTTGGGCTTGTCTGTCGTCTATTTCATCGATTATATCACGATGACGCGCAGATCTCTGCATAGAGATTTACGCTTAATGACTTCAATAGTTGGAGCGGAATTCACCTAGCGCTATACTAAGCAATTATGTACCCTATTATGTAAGCGAAACTATGCCCGTTATATCAATCTCTATCGTTGCTGTCTGCGCTTATTTACTCAGTCTGGTGTTTATTCTCCCCAGTTTGCTGAGAAAAGAGCAAAATGGATACCGTGGATTAGCGCTGCTTTTTGCGGTGGTCGCCCTTGTGACCCATGCTATCTCATTAAAATTTTTGATTTTCCGTCCACATAGCGGGCAAAATCTGTCACTCACCAATTTAGGGGCGGTGGTCAGTTTAATGGTCTGCGTTATCATGACCATTGTTGCTTCCCGTGGTAGAGCTTGGTTTTTGCTGCCTATTGTTTATTGCTTTTCCATAGTCAATCTCATTATTGCCGCCTTGATGCCAGGTGAGTTTGTCACCCACCTTGAAAGTAGCACATCGCTCTTTATTCATATTGGGCTTGCTTTATTAAGTTACGCCACTTTGTTAATTGCTGCTTTATATGCCTTACAACTCAGCTGGCTCGACTATCAACTAAAAAATAAGAAACTAAAATTTTCACCACAAATGCCACCATTAATGTCAATTGAACGTAAAATGTTTCATATTACCCAAGTGGGGGTAGTATTACTGACATTAACCTTGTGTACCGGCCTGTTATATATGGATAATATCTTTGGTAAAGAAAATATCCATAAATCAATATTTTCTATTATTGCGTGGTTTGTCTACATCATTTTATTATGGGGACACTTCCGTGAGGGTTGGCGTGGGAAAAAAGTGGTTATTTTTAACCTGATCGGTGCCATTATTTTGACATTAGCTTTTTTTGGTAATCGTTTATTGCAAGAGTTAATGCTTAATTAATCTTTTCATTTTAAGGTAGCAAAAGGAACTCAATTTTGGAGCATGTGTCGACAACAACGCTCATTATCATACTTATCGGTATGATCTTTGCCTCAGCCTATTTTTCAGGCACTGAAACTAGCATGATGACTATCAATCGTTATCGGCTACGCCACGCAGCCAAGCAAGGTAATCGCTCTGCCAAAAGAGTAGAAAAACTATTACAGCGTCCCGATAGATTGATTAGCTTAGTATTAATTGGTAATAACCTGATTAATATTGTCGCCTCCGCTCTCGCCACTATTGTAGGAATGCGTTTATATGGTGATGCAGGAGTAGCTATTGCAACAGGTGTATTAACCTTTGTCATTCTTATTTTTGCTGAGGTACTACCAAAATCTATCGCAGCGCTTTATCCAGAACGTTTCGCTTATCCAAGTAGCGTTCTTTTGTCACCTTTACAGAAAATCATGTTGCCCGTTGTGTGGTTTTTTAACCAAATTACCTTAGTGTTTATGCGCATTTTCGGTATTAAATCCCCCGTAATACAGGGTAATGCGGTATCAAAAGAAGAACTACGCACCATTGTGAATGAATCAAAATCGAAACTGTCACAGCGTAACCAAAATATGCTGATTTCTATTTTGGATTTAGAAAAAGTGACTATTGGCGATATTATGGTGCCGAGAAATGAAATTTTTGGTATTGATGTCAATGATGAGTGGAAATCCATTGTCAGACAGTTAACTCACTCCCCTCATGGGCGTATTGTCCTTTATCGTGATACCCTCGATGATGTCATTGGTATGCTACGAGTACGCGAAGCTTACCGCCTTATGACAGAGAAGAAAGAATTTACTAAACAAATTTTGATTAAAGCTGCTGATAAAATCTATTTTATCCCAGAAAGTACACCACTTAGCTTACAACTAGTTAATTTCCAACGTAATAATGAAAAAGCCGGTATTGTCGTCGATGAATATGGTGAAATTCAAGGATTAGTCACTGTTGAAGATATCCTAGAAGAGATTGTCGGTGATTTTACTACCTCAATGTCTCCTTCTTTAGCAGAAGAAGTGATCCCACAAAAAGATGGTTCACTATTAGTGGATGGCACAACTAATATCCGAGATATCAATAAAGCCTTTGCTTGCCATTTACCAGAAAATGAAGCACGAACAATTAATGGGGTTATTATTGAAGAGTTGGGTGATTTACCCGTAGTAGGTGCCAAAATAACGATTGATGGTTATGAATTTGAAGTGTTGGAAGTGCAAGACAATGTGATTAAGAAAGCCTTGATCCGCCATCTTACGCCCTCTCGTCACTAGCGATTATTAATAGCGGTTCAATGCAATTGGCGTTGACCGTTATGATAAATCACCCATCAAATTAAAAGAGACAACAAATCAAGATCAAATAGCTTGAGTTATTGTCTCTTTATCTATATAGCAACTGTAGCTAGATTTGTAACTCTTTGAGTTTGTCTTCTGGTAGTGCTAATTCATCATTATGATTAATGCCAATAGTGTGAGATAAAATGTCTCGTGCAATATCTTGAGCTTCAGCTAACGAGTGCATTTCATAAGTTCCGCATTGGTAGACATTAAGCTCAGGAATATGGTTTTGATCTTTAACCTTCAATACATCTTCCATAGCTGCCTTCCATGCATTAGCAACACGTTGCTCATCAGGCTGACCAATTAAGCTCATATAAAAGCCTGTACGACATCCCATTGGCGAAATATCGATGATCTCAACACCTTCACCATTTAAGTGATTACGCATGAAACCTGCAAATAAGTGCTCTAACGTATGAATTCCTTTCTCAGGCATGGCTTTTTTATTTGGGACAGTAAAGCGTAAGTCAAAAACGGTAATAGTATCACCAGAGGGTGTTTTCATCGTTTTAGCAACGCGTACCGCAGGTGCAGACATACGTGTATGGTCAACAGTAAAGCTATCCAATAACGGCATAAAAAACCTCCTAAGAAAATTTTTAAATATTTTTAAGAGAACATGAAACTTTCTGCGAGCGCCTCGGTCTTAGTAACGAATACGCGCAAAATGTTATCATCCCTATTTCTCTATAGAATTTATTCAGCCACACAAATTTTAGTGTGGCTTTTTTCTATCTGAGTTTTAAGAAGCCACACCATCATTATTTGGCCCAGCATGGAGCTTCAAATATTCATCGAAAGAAATGGTATCACTCTTTTCTAAGTCTGCCTGACGTTTAATAGATGAAATTCTCTCATGTTCAAAAGCATCATCTGTTAACACTTCATAAGCGGTATTGACTAATTGTTGATGATATTCTTCAGCTAAAGATAGACCATAACCGCCAATACCCTGTGCTTTAATTTTTTCTAATAATTTGCCAGAGAAGGTTAATTGCGGATTATCAAACATTTCCTCTAACTTAAGGCAAACTTCTAGATATTTAGTTCCAGAACAGCTATCTAATACCTTAGCTACGCGCTGTAAGTCAGCAAAAAGCGCTTTCCCCACTTGTGCTAATGGCTCTTTTCTTTCACCACAACCCATGCCAATAACTTGACCTGGCTTACGCCCTTCTAGAATAACGTTATTCCAATTTGCACGACAGCAGGCCAATTCTTCTGCATTCATTTCTGGTGCATCCGCTAATACACACCAAATCAAGAATAAATCTAAGAAACGAATTTGTGTTTCATCAACGCCGATAGGCGTAAATGGATTGATATCTAATGAGCGAACCTCGATATATTCGATACCACCACGTAATAATGCATCAGAAGGTGATTCATCCCCTTTGACTACGCGTTTAGGACGAATAGGCGCATATAATTCATTTTCAATTTGTAATACGTTAGTATTTAATTGAATATACTTACCGTCTTTCTTTACACCTAATTTAGCAAATTCTTCTGACGGTTTGTGAATGGCCTTTTTCAAACCTTTCACATAAGTCTCTAGATGATTAAAAGTAATATCTAAATCACTCTGTGACTTATTGGTATAGCCTAAATCACTTAAGCGCAACGAAGTTGCATAAGGTAAGTATTTTGCGCCTTTAGGGGTATTTTCAAAGGGTAAATTGGTTTTTCGACCTTTTAAGAATGAACCACAAATAGCTGGCGAAGCACCAAAGAAAAAAGGAATTATCCAACCAAAACGGTAGTAATTACGGATCAAACGTAAATAACCGTCTGAAATCGCCTCTTTACCTGTTTCTTCATCGGTGATATTTGCCCACGCTTGCCAAAATTCGATAGGTAACGAAAAATTGTAATGCACACCAGAAATAGTTTGCATTAACGCACCATAACGATTTTTCAGCCCTTCACGATATAACGTCTTAAAACGCCCAACATTAGAGGTACCAAATTGCGCTAATGTTATTTTATCTTCGGCTTCAATAAAGCAAGGCATACTCATCGGCCACATACGCTCATTGGTTAAATGACGTGCCGTATAGCGATGCAAATCACTTAAAAAATGTAAGGTGTGATCAATATTATCGTCAACAGGAGTAATAAACTCTAACAGAGACTCAGCAAAATCTGTCGTGATCCACTTGTGAGTGAGTGACTTACCTAGCTCGACAGGGTGTCCTGTAGCCGCTAAATGACCATCAGGAGTAACTCTTAAGGTTTCTCGCTCTATACCACGGTGGATACCACATAAAACTTTAGGATGGGCTTCCAACCAAGAAAGCGCTTTAGATACGTCCGGGATCAAAGGTGACCTCCCGCGTTGGTTAATGTTAATAAGTAGATAACAGTTACTTTATCGCAAAGTCACCAAATTGTCGCTGATTAGATGATATCGGCGTTATTAGTTGATGCGAAACAAATCGATAATATATAAACAATGCAGGAAAGAGAAAAAGCAAAAAGCCCCGCGATAAGCGAGGCTTTAAAGATGGTGCATCCTGGAGGATTCGAACCTCCGACCGCTCGGTTCGTAGCCGAGTACTCTATCCAGCTGAGCTAAGGATGCAGTCGTACTAATTTAACTAAGATAAGCTAACTTTATAAAAAGATGGTGCATCCTGGAGGATTCGAACCTCCGACCGCTCGGTTCGTAGCCGAGTACTCTATCCAGCTGAGCTAAGGATGCGTTGTTATCTTTTTGCCTCTCACATTACATTGTGCAATGTCGAGAAATAAGTGGTGCATCCTGGAGGATTCGAACCTCCGACCGCTCGGTTCGTAGCCGAGTACTCTATCCAGCTGAGCTAAGGATGCACGTTGTTTAATTTTACTCTTTTAATGCAAATTATTCACTATTCGCACCAAAATAAAAACCCCATACATTTAATCATGGGGTTGGAATATGGTGCATCCTGGAGGATTCGAACCTCCGACCGCTCGGTTCGTAGCCGAGTACTCTATCCAGCTGAGCTAAGGATGCAAATCTAAATGGCGGTGAGAGAGGGATTCGAACCCTCGATGCAGCTTTTGACCGCATACTCCCTTAGCAGGGGAGCGCCTTCAGCCTCTCGGCCATCTCACCATATTTAGAACCACTCGAAGAAGTTCTTTGTGAACATCTCGTCTCTGTGTGGCGCACATATTACTTTCTCAGCCTGAGAAGTCAAACAATTTTTCTCAACTTTTTACGAATATAGGTTCGTTTGAACACTTCACAAACAAACTGATGCGTTTATCAGCAAGAAAGGCTAAAAAAGAACTGAATACCATGATATCGCTGATGAAAAATCATTCAAGCATTTTATCTCATCGACGAATAATTTTATTCCCCCTACTAATAATTATGAATCGAATGATAAGCAGTAAAAAGACTTTCAATTCTGTCAATCAGAATAAGCGGATAGTGTAATAATAAATACAGTTCAAAAGAGCGAGGTGAAGAACGAGAAAGAAAATGGAAAGTTCTATAGAAAAGAAAAGCGCCCAGACCCGGCAAAAGTGTGGACGCTTACGAAGAAAGGGTAACTAGCTAAAAATAAGAGATTGCTTAGTAGTTATCTGTGGGCTGAGTTTTCTCGGCCTGAATTCGTTGATAGATCTCTTCACGATGGACAGATACTTCTTTGGGGGCATTTACGCCAATACGTACCTGATTACCTTTAACCCCTAAAACGGTTACGGTTACATCATCGCCTATCATAAGCGTTTCACCAACTCGACGAGTTAGAATAAGCATTCTTTGCTCCTTGAAAATTTACAAGAGTCGGGTCTCTAGAATTTCCCGGCCATTATCCATCATACATTGTCAATTCGTATAATCATTATTTATCACATATAGCCCATACTTCATAACAAAATATAAATTTTGTGATTGATTATTTAACGGATTGTCAATATTACATAAAGCGTTACCCCTAAAAACTAGGGATAACGCTTTTTCAGGTAGCTATCGCTTAAAGATGCGATTCTACCCACTCGTCAACACTCGCTAAAGCAGCGGGTAACGCTTCAACATCTGTACCACCAGCTTGTGCCATATCAGGGCGACCACCACCTTTACCACCGATTTGCTGAGCGACAAAACTAATTAGCTCACCTGCTTTTATTTTAGCAGTCAAATCCTTAGTCACACCGACAATTAAGCTCACTTTACCATCAGAAATAGTAGAAAGTACAATTATTGCT
Organism: Proteus sp. G4415; assembly: GCF_963896075.1. Taxonomy (NCBI): domain Bacteria; kingdom Pseudomonadati; phylum Pseudomonadota; class Gammaproteobacteria; order Enterobacterales; family Morganellaceae; genus Proteus; species Proteus sp. G4415. Next base: position 15,963 of record NZ_CAWQOK010000075.1, on the reverse strand, counting down.
GAACCTAATTGATTTTTTAAATCATCAACCATTGTTCTTAACATTTTTGGTTCAACATTATTCAGTTCACGAACTAAAAGTTTGATACCTTTCACATTCTTAGCTTGGCTTCCTAACGAGGAGCTTTCTTGAGCTGCTTGCTGATCTTTCAGTTGTTGAAGTTCTTTTTCTAATGAACGGTATTTTTCTTGAACCGTTTTAATTTTCTCAACTAAATTACTACCATCACTTTTAAGTGCATGTGCCACAAGAGAAATCAGATCCGATTGCTCATGAACACTTTCAATCGCTGTAGCCCCCGTAATCGCTTCAATTCGGCGAATACCGGCCGCAGTCCCTGATTCACTCATAATGCGGAATAGACCAATATCACCCGTTCTGGCTGCGTGAGTACCACCACAAAGTTCAGTTGAGAAATCCCCCATGGTTAAAACACGAACACGTTCTTCATATTTCTCACCAAAGAGTGCCATCGCACCTTTTTGCTTCGCATCTTCAAGATCCATTAACTCGGTGACAACCGGCGAGTTAAGGCGGATTTGCGCGTTAACAATGTCTTCAATTTCACGTAACTGTTCTGGTTTTACTGCTTCAAAGTGAGAGAAGTCAAAACGCAGATATTTATCGTTAACTAAAGAGCCTTTCTGGGTAACATGAGTGCCTAATACTTGGCGTAATGCCGCATGCAATAAATGCGTTGCTGAGTGATTTAAGCGAATAGCATCACGACGAGCCACATCAATGACTGCATTGATCTTATGATTAACAATAAAAGATCCAGAAATGACTTTACCAATATGACCAATAGCCTTGCCATATTTTTGCGTGTCGGTAACTTCAAACTGGCTATCTTTGCCAATCAGAAGACCTTTATCACCTACTTGGCCACCAGACTCAGCATAAAAAGCCGTTTTATCTAAGAAGATAATCCCTTCTTCACCTGCTTTAAGCTCAGTGACTGTTTGACCATTATGGAAAATCGCATTAATAGTACCTTGTTGCTCATTATGGTCATAACCTGAGAAATCACTGCGACTATCGACTTTAATCAGTTCGTTATAGTCAGTACCAAAACCGCTAGATTCACGAGCACGTTTACGTTGCTCTTCCATTGCCAGTTCAAAGCCTTCTTCATCAACTTTGATATTTCTTTCACGGCAAACATCCGCAGTTAAATCTAATGGGAAACCATATGTATCATAAAGACGGAAAGCCGTTTCACCCGCTAAAGTATCACCGGTTAATTTTTCTAGCTCTTCATCTAATAATTGTAAACCGCGCTCTAAAGTACGTGCAAACTGCTCTTCTTCCGTTTTAAGTACTTTTTCAACGATTTCTTGTTGATTCTTAAGTTCTTTACCGGCTTCAGCCATTACATCAATAAGCGGTGCAACGAGTTTATAGAAGAAAGTATCTTTCGCACCTAACATATAACCATGGCGTACAGCACGACGGATAATACGACGTAGCACATAGCCTCGACCTTCATTAGAAGGAATGACACCATCACAAACAAGGAAAGAACAAGAACGGATATGGTCGGCAATCACACGTAATGATTTATTTGCTAAGTCTGTCGCATTAGTCACTTCAGCAACGGATTTAATGAGTGCGCGGAATAAATCAATATCATAGTTAGAGTTAACATGCTGTAGTACAGCAGTAATACGCTCTAATCCCATTCCCGTATCAACAGAAGGCTTCGGCAATGGATCCATTGTACCATCTGATTTACGGTTGAACTGCATAAAGACGATATTCCAGATCTCAATATAGCGATCACCGTCTTCTTCAGGTGTTCCTGGCGGTCCCCCCCAAATATGATCACCATGATCGTAAAATATCTCAGTACATGGACCACAAGGCCCCGTATCTCCCATTTGCCAGAAGTTATCTGAAGCAAATGGTGCGCCTTTATTATCACCAATACGAATAATGCGCTCAGCTGGAACACCGACTTCTTTATTCCAGATATCATAAGCTTCATCATCAGTGGCATAAACGGTTACCCAAAGTCTCTCTTTAGGTAAGTTAAACCACTCTTTGCCAGTTAATAATTCCCAGGCAAAGTTAATGGCATCATGTTTGAAATAGTCACCAAAACTAAAGTTACCTAACATTTCAAAAAATGTATGGTGACGTGCTGTATAACCCACATTTTCTAAATCATTATGTTTACCACCCGCGCGCACACAACGTTGCGCGGTTGTCGCTCGGGAATAAGGTCGGTTGTCCAATCCAAGAAATACATCTTTAAATTGGTTCATCCCTGCGTTTGTAAACAGCAATGTTGGATCATTATTTGGAACCAAAGAACTGCTTGGTACTATTTGATGTCCTTTAGTATGAAAAAAGTCGAGAAACGCCTGACGGATCTCAGCGGTGCTTTTGCTCATAATTATCCCGAAATCAAGCTGGAAAAACAGAAATTAGAAATCTAGTTAGAGGAGGTTTAGTTTTACCTCTACTTAGCCAACGAATACATAAGTAGGGATAAGATAGAATTTCTTCGCTCAGAAGTAAAACCCCCGATAAACTTATTCGAGTTGACATTGTAAATCGTCTAGTAGTTTTCTGAAAGTAGCAACATACTTCAAGATAGGTCGTTTTAACCAAATCGAGGCGAATTTTGTAAGATATGAGAAGGTAATGACGATAATTTCATAATAAAACTATTAAATAATTTTTTCGTCATTTTTAGTTTATTATCAATAGCATTTTGCTCATTTGCTCGCAACAGCTATCCTAAATCTGTATTATCAAAAAAAGCCAATATTCCCATTACATATTTAATTTTTCTGAATAAAAATCCCGCCAGAATCATTTAACTAAATATATTTACTGATAAATTTAAAATAATAAAGTAGCAAAAATCCATTTCTCTCGTAGTCAAAGAGATTGATTATCTATATAGATAGATGCTAACAATTTATTTTAATGCTATTTTTTCAAACATGTAAAAGAAATATGATGTTATAAATAACCAATAGAATACATCACCAAATCTTCACTATATAAACACTTACATAGTGTAAAACCACCCAAAGATAAAAATATTGTTATTGCTGATAAAATAGTAATAAATTGCAAAAAAAAAGAAAAACAGTGAAAAATAAACTAATTTTTCACTACCACTGAGTGGTTAATTTTTACATAAAACAAAAAGGAAGCTTTTTTAAGGCTTCCTTTGATATCTGAATAAAATTTATACAAACAAGTTATTCTATGGGATGCTGTCGTGATAATAGCCAATGATTTAAGGTCTATTTTCACACAAACAGCATGACAACCAGCTAATTACTCTTTTGTGTCGTCAGCATCACTGTCTGACTCTTCACCTGCAAAATCCGCAGCACTTGTGAATTCACCAGCATGATTTAACAACATTTCACGCAATTTAGTGTTTAACTCATTGTACATTTCAGGATGTTCTTTTAAGTAATTGGTTGCGTTAGCTTTACCTTGACCAATTTTTTCGCCATTGTAGCTATACCAAGCACCTGCTTTCTCTACTAACTTATGTTTAACACCTAAATCAATCAGTTCGCCATAGGTATTAATACCTTCACCGTACATAATTTGGAATTCAGCTTGTTTAAACGGTGCAGCCACTTTATTTTTAACAACTTTAACGCGAGTCTCACTACCAATGACTTCATCACCATTTTTGACAGAGCCAATGCGACGAATGTCTAAACGAACAGAAGCATAGAATTTAAGCGCATTACCACCGGTCGTGGTTTCTGGGTTACCAAACATAACACCGATTTTCATACGAATTTGGTTAATGAAAATCAGCAGTGTATTAGAGTTTTTAAGGTTACCCGCTAGTTTACGCATAGCTTGGCTCATCATACGTGCGGCTAAACCAACGTGTGAATCACCAATTTCACCTTCAATTTCAGCTTTTGGTGTTAATGCTGCCACGGAGTCCACGACAATAACATCGACCGCACCAGAGCGAGATAATGCATCACAAATTTCCAGTGCTTGTTCACCTGTGTCAGGTTGAGAGCAGAGTAGATTATCGATATCGACACCTAGCTTTTGAGCATAAATTGGGTCTAATGCATGTTCAGCATCAATAAATGCACAAATTTTTCCTTCACGCTGAGCAGAGGCAATAACTTGTAGAGTCAAGGTTGTTTTACCAGAAGATTCAGGGCCATAGATTTCAACAATACGGCCACGTGGCAATCCACCTGCACCTAAAGCAACGTCTAATGATAAAGATCCTGTAGAGATAGTTTCTACGTTCATGGAACGGTCTTCGCCCAGACGCATGATAGAACCTTTACCAAATTGCTTTTCAATTTGACCAAGTGCTGCGGCCAATGCTTTTTGTTTGTTTTCATCAATAGCCATGTTATCTCCCTCTGGGCAGTGAAGCATAAAGATGGGTCACTACCATTAAAACGTATATGATTTTGCTTGTTGAAACTCATTATACTGTATAATCATACAGTATCAAGTTAATTATTAATAATTTCTTTAAGAATTGATTTTAAAGAGAAAATCACAGATTGGGCTCTCACCTCCTCTCGTGATCCACTAAAAATACAGTGTTTAGCAACCACTCGAAGCCCCTCTGGGGTTTTTATTGCAAAGCCAAACCAAACTAAACCAACGGGCTTCTCTTCACTACCGCCGCCGGGACCTGCAATACCACTAACCGATACAGCATAGTCTGCATTTGCTGTTAGCAATGCCCCTTTTGCCATCTCACAGACAACTTGTTCACTCACGGCACCAAAATCAGACAATGTTTGCTCATCTACACCAATCATGTCATGTTTAGCTTGATTACTGTAAGTCACAAAACCTCGATGATAATAATCTGAGCTACCTGCTATATCAGTAATGACTTTTGCAATCCATCCTCCAGTACATGATTCTGCAGTAGTTAACGTTTTTTTTCGTTTTAGCAGTGCCTGACCGACTTCAATGCTCAGATGGGTCATTTCATCATTATTTATCATAAAGGTTGTTTCACCTCGACTCTCAATTAACGTTATTCAGCTCTCTTTCTTGTGCAATCCCACAACCATAATCCACCAATTGCTAGCGCAAAGATAGCACCAAAGCCAATACCAATTGTAATAACGGAAATACCCATACTGGTGACTAGCGAGAACAAACCTAGCATCAGTAACATTGCGGTATTCTCACCTAAATTTTGTACAGCAATGGCATTCCCCGCTCCCACACTATGCTTTCCTTTATCTTGTAGCAAAGCATTTAATGGTACAACAAAGAAGCCACCAAAAATGCCAATAACAACTAAGATAAAATAGGCTGGAATAATGGTGGTTTGTAATGAGAAGTAAACAACACCTAAGCCAATTAAAACCCCGGCAGGCATACAACGACGGACCGTTTTTAATGTGACAAACTTAGCGGCTAAACCAGCGCCAATCACGATACCAATCGCCACCATCGCATTTAATATTGTTGGTGTTGTATTATCAGTCATTCCCAAAGCTATTGGCACCCATTGCACTAATAGAAAACGCAATGTGACGCCGGCCCCCCAAAACATACTTGTTCCTACCAGAGAAAAACGGCTCTCTTTATCTCGCCATAAAGAGCCACAAGCAGCTAAGAATTGATTGAATATTTTTTTAATATTCCAGCCTCGACCTATTTGAGCAGGTGATAACTTGGGAATGCTAAAGTTAACCAATACAGCCAAAGCATACATTGTCGCACAGACAGCTAATGCTAAGATAATGCTCCAATCGGAAAGAAGCCCACCAATCACAGAGCCTAATAAAATTGCCGCAATAGTTGATGCTTCCATTAAGCCATTTGCTTTGACTAAACGCTCGCCATCGGTTAACTCACCTAAAATACCATATTTAGCAGGCGAATAAATGGCGGCGCCGATCCCCACTAAGGCGTAACCTAAGAATGGATCGGTTCCAATACAAATAAGAAAAGCACCGGCAAATTTTAACGCATTACCAGTAAGCATCACCCTACCTTTAGGCTGGCGATCGGCAACTTGTCCAACAAAAGGAGCTAAGAGAATATAAGCCAGCACAAACACCATTTGTAAAATAGGCTGGCTCCATTCTGGATAAAGTGCTGATTTAAATTGAGCGAGTATGGCAAATAACAAAGCATTATCCGCAAATGCAGAAAGAAACTGTGATAATAATACTGCTTTCATGCCCTTACTCAGTAATGGGGGCTGACTTATATTCTCTGACATTAATTATTTTCCTGTTCAGCGAGTTGCTTTAACGAGACAAAATCCGTTTTGCCACTTCCTAAAACAGGAATTTCTTTGAGAAAACGAATATCTTTTGGTACCGCAATTTCTGCCACACCAGTGGATTTAGCTAATGCCGATAACATACTGCGATCAAGTTGCTTATCGGTGGTAAAAAGCACTAATGACTCACCTCGACGTGGATCATTTACCGCCACCACAGCATGGTTGCCTTCCGAGGCTTTAGCCGCTAATTGCTCTACACTTTCAAGAGAAACCATTTCTCCTGCTATTTTTGCAAAACGTTTTACACGCCCTTTAATAGTGCAAAAACCTTCGCTATCAATAGCAACGATATCTCCCGTATCATACCAACCCGCTTCTTCGATGCCTTCGGCATTTATTGCTGTAGGCTGTTCTAATTTATAAGGGGACTCAACGCGCAAATAGCCAAGCATGATATTAGGACCACGCAGTTGTAATCTTCCACCATCCGTAATACCACTTATAGGAATTAAACGCCCTTCCATGCCTGGTAATAAACGTCCCACGGTATATGGCTTAGCACTCATTGGTACATTAATGGAGACAACAGGAGCACATTCAGTGACCCCATAACCTTCTAAAATACGAATACCAAATTTATCCTGCCATAATACTCGTGTCGATTCGGACAGTTTTTCCGCCCCTGCAACCACATATCTTAGTCGAGCAAAATCATAAGGATGAGCAAATTTGCCATAATTGCCTAAGAAAGTTGAAGTACCAAACAATACTGTACAATTTTGGTCATACACTAATTCAGGTACTACACGATAATGTAGTGGGCTTGGGTAGAGGAATACTCGTGCCCCTAAGCAGATAGGTGCTAATACACTTACCGTTAAACCAAAAGCATGGAATAACGGTAATGCAGCCATAAATTTATCTCTGGGTGAAAAGTCAGCAATAGCGCGAATTTGCTCTACATTCGCCAATAAACTGGAGTGGCTATGAACGACACCTTTCGGTGTGCCTTCAGATCCAGAAGTAAATAAGATAACTGCTGCGTCCGTCGATTTTTGCGCTAACATCGCTTTATGAGGAGTGAGTAAGTGCTGTGCAATCCAGCGTTTATCTTCTCTAGTAATGCTATCTTTGAGATCTTCAAGATAAACCCAGTTTGCATCCGGAGTCTGTTCTGGAATATGTAATAAATTTCCTTTCTCTAAAAATTGGCGTGAGGTAAAAATCGTTTTAATGGATGCCGCTTTCATGGCATTTTGTACACCTAAGCTACCCGCAGTATAGTTAAGCATCGCCACAACCCGTTGGCGCATTGTCGCCCCAAATAAAGCCGCAACCGTAACGGTAGTATTAGGAAGTAAAAGGCCAATTCGTTCATTAGGTTCGGTATAGCGTTCAATAATACGACTAACACCTAATATTTTTTTCAATAGGCCCTGATAACTATCCTCTTTCATATTAATATCTGAAATAAGAGGACTGAAACGACCAAACTGAGACATTCCTTGTAAAAATGCCTCATAGAGCGTGATATTAGGACGTGCTTGCATAATAGCATCCATCATAATATCACGGAGCTTTTCTCCCGATAAGCGACGGCGCTCTGCTGATTTTTCCGCTGTAGGCATAGGTAAATCAACCGCAGGTAGCACTTTTATTGTGATTTTAGGAAAGAGCTTTGCTTTTATATTTAACGTTTTATGCACTCGAGAAAAGTAGCTAAATTCAGCACCTTCTATTCTAACAGGGATAACTTTTGCCCCTGATTTAGCAGCAATAAACGCAGCACCTTCATAAATCTTCATCAAACCAATAGTTACCGTAATTCTCCCTTCAGGGAAAATAACAACAGGACGGCCTTTATCGACTTCTTTAACTAATTGGCGAACCGCCATTGGATTAGCGGGATCTAAAGGAACAATATCCGCATAACGACTGAGCCATTTGGTATGTTTGGCATTAGCCACTGAGGTGTAAACAGCAAAGACAGGGTTAATCGGTAAAAATAAACGCAATAATATACCATCAATAAACGATGTATGATTTGGCGTAATAATGCATTTTTCATATTGTGAAAACTGATTAATTAGTCCTTCAATTCTTACTCGAAATAAGAATTTAAATAGTGTTTTAAAAAACGCTATCAACATCATATCCATATCTCATTTTGCTATAATTAGCCTTACTATAAATAGGATATGATGAAAATAAAATAGTTGTCTTTTGTTTTCGTCTTTATATAGGACAACTTCCTAATTATTTAGCGAGTTTTGCGAGAATGACCTCAATAATATCATTAATAGATAATCCAGCATCAACAATAATATCTGCGCATTGCATATATAAAGGCTCACGCTTAATTAAAACATCATGTATTTCTGAAACTAATGTTTTTCCCGTCAAGCTAGGTCTTTGTGCCTCATTAGGATCTTGAGATAAACGCTCAACTAAAGTTTCAAGTGAAGCTTGTAAATAAACAATTACACCTGAATTTTTCATATAAACACGATTTTTTTCTGCCAACACTATCCCTCCCCCCGTTGAAATAACTTGGTTAGGTTGGCTAACTTGAATAAGCGCATCTGATTCAAGTTGGCGAAAGACATCCCAACCTTCCGCTTCAACCATAGAAGAAATAGTTTGTTGATATTTATATGTTATCCAATTATCTGTATCAATAAATTGATAATCTAAAGATAGAGAAAGCGCTTTACCTACTGTTGTTTTTCCTGCACCTCTAGGTCCTATAAGGTAAATTGTACTTTCCATAAATGCACTCTCTCCGCTGTGTTAACCTGCTAAATGGGTGTAATCTAAAATTTACAATGTGTAAAGTATTAAGTATCATACCTCACAATACAAAAAAATAAAGCCACACTTTATGAAAGTATGGCTTAGCTATTTAAGGGATTATTAGCGACGTAATGTATTGTCGCCGTAACCAATCCATTTATAGGTGGTTAGAGCATCTAATCCCATAGGGCCTCGTGCATGTAGCTTTTGTGTACTCACCGCTACTTCAGCACCTAAGCCAAACTGTCCACCATCTGTAAAACGTGTGCTAGCATTCACATATACCGCAGCAGAATCAACTTGGCGTACAAAGCGATCAGCATGACTGATAGATTGCGTTAAAATAGCATCTGAGTGCGCGGTACCATATTGGCGAATATGAGCAATTGCCGCCGTTAAATCATTAACGACTTCAACATTCAGATCCAGTGATAGCCATTCATCACAATAATCTGCTTCAGTCACATCGACGACCGTCGCACGTCCCTTTTTCAATGCAGTTATAGCGCGTTGACTGGCATGCAAAGTAACCTTTTGTGCTGCCATCGCATCACTTAATTGAGGTAAGAAACTCTCCGCAATAGCTTCATGTACCAATAACGTTTCTAACGAATTACATGCGCTTGGACGCTGTACTTTAGCATTAATAATAACATTTAATGCTTGGTCTAAATCAGCACTTTCGTCAACAAAGGTGTGACAAACACCAATCCCCCCCGTGATCACAGGAATAGTGGATTGTTCACGACATAACTTATGTAATCCTGCACCACCTCGAGGAATAAGCATATCAATATACTCATCCATTTTTAGCATTTTTGCGACTAATTCGCGATCTGGCTTATCGATAGCTTGAATAGCAGCCGCAGGAATAGCACATGTTTCTAGTGCTTGCTGGATCACCGCGACAACGGCTTGGTTAGTATGGTGAGTCTCTTTTCCGCCACGGAGAATAGCCGCATTCCCTGTTTTTAAGCATAAAGATGCTACATCTATAGTCACATTTGGACGAGCTTCGTAAATAACGCCAACAACCCCTAAAGGGACTCGGCGGCGTTCTAAACGTAAGCCACTGTCTAACAAACGACCATCTATCACTTGACCTACAGGATCTTCTAGATGACAAACTTGGCGAACATCATCAGCGATCGCTTTTAAACGTTCTGATGTGAGTAATAAACGATCAAGCATTGCAGCATTAATATTAGACTCTCGTGCCGCCACCATATCTTTTTCATTAGCAGCAAGAATAATGGCTTCTTGCTGCTCTAATAAATCAGCGATGACTAACAGTGCCTGATTTTTTTGTTCGGTTGATAGCTGAGCTAAGTGCCAAGAAGCTTCTCGCGCCGCTTTTCCCATTTGTTCTAACATATTTATACTCCCTAGCTCACAATCATATCATCACGGTGAACCGCAACACTGCCATACTCATAACCTAAAATTTGACTAATCTCTTGCGAATGGTGCCCCGCAATTAAGCGTAGCGCATCACTATTATAATGCGCGACACCATGAGCAAGATCTTTTCCTTGCAAACTTTGAATGCGGATAACACACCCTCGAGAAAAGTCACCTTTAATTTCTTTAATACCTTTAGGTAAAAGAGAACTCCCCTGCTCTTTAATCGCCTTTTCAGCCCCATTATCAACAATGATAACCCCTGCGACTGGAGCACCAAAAATCCATCGTTTACGCGTTTCAAGGGGGCTTTTTAAACCATGAAAGAGTGTTCCGACAGGTTCATTATCAATAACTTTACTGATAACATCAGGCTTAACACCGGCGGCAATAACAACGTCAATACCAGCACGCCCTGCAACAGTGGCCGCTTGTAACTTAGTTGCCATACCTCCAGTACCTAAACCAGAGACACTATCACCGGCCATTTGACGTAATTCATCGTTGATATCAAAAACTTCAGGAATAAGCTTCGCATCCGGATTGCTACGAGGATCGGCCGTATATAGACCTTCGATATCAGTAAGTAACAGGAGTTTATCAGCGCCACCTAAAATGGCAGCTAATGCCGAAAGATTGTCGTTATCCCCTACTTTTATTTCTGCAGTAGCAACGGCATCGTTTTCATTGATAACAGGAATAATCTTGTTATCTAATAATGCATGCAGTGTATCACGCGCATTCAAAAAACGTTCTCTATCTTCTATATCCGCGCGAGTTAATAACATTTGCCCAATATGAATACCATAAATAGCAAATAGCTGCTTCCATACCTGAATTAAAGCACTTTGCCCCACAGCGGCTAACAGTTGTTTAGATGCTATTGTTGCGGGCAAATCGGGGTAGTTTAAATATTCACGCCCTGCCGCTATTGCTCCCGACGTGACAATAATTATCCGGTGCCCTTTTTCGTGTTGTTTTGCACATTGGCGAACCAGCTCTACAATATGAGACTGATCCAGACGTCGTGAACCACCAGTCAGTACACTTGTCCCTAATTTAACAACCAGCGTTTGGCTGCTACTCATAACATTTACCATTTTTTGTTGATTTAAAAGATCATACACTGTTTTATCAGGAGAGAAGCGTTATGCCAACTGACATAACGCAAAATCTATGAAAAGTTGCCCTAACACAAAATTAGGGCTTAAGGGGAAGAGGAAAATTGCTCATTTTTTCATCTGGAACTAGCGTCATCTCTAATTCACTTACCGCCGCTTGTAGAAAATCATGAAAACGAATAAGTGTTTCATGTATTGATTCAATCACATCTTTTTTACTTATTACTTGATTAACCCAATCGCCATTTTTATCGAATAGGCCAACTTGGTAATAATAAATTAACTGTTCACCATTACGTTCAAGTTCCATCCACCAGCCCCAAAACTCTCGTTTTTCTGGTGTGACTTTCTTATTTACACAAACAGCTAAACAATCAAAAAAAAACTGGCTTTCTTGGCATTGTTGCTCACGGATATAAGGTCCTATTTGAGCAAAACGTTTTAATAACTTACCTCGGGTAGGGTGCAAAGATGAAGTCATAAATTCAGTCTCCTTATCACCTCTACTGTTATATAATCTATTATAATTAGCAAGTTATTGTTTGAAATTATTTATATTAATTTAGCATAGATCCAATCTGCGCTTTTAGTTAATGCCTGTTCAAGCCCTTTATAAAGTGGTTTTTCTTTTATTTCTACTATATCGCCATCCATAGAAGAGCGAGCAATGAGCTGCGAATCCTCTTTAGGACTAATTTCATCCCCTTTCCAATAAACACTCATCATCGGCACTGGCATACGACGACCAATCAACCCTTGGTTTTTCAGTGAATAACTACTTAACGATAGTCTGAGATTGTTTTCATCTATATTTAATAATCCTAAGCGGCTCGCCAGTACATCGAGATACATAATGGGGATTTTCTTCTGTAATTCCGCTTGAGTAAAAAAGGCATGAATTAATGGCCCTAATGCCACAACACCTTTAATCAATTTTGGATAAAGATAGGCTAAACGCACCGCAATATTGGCACCAAACCGAAATCCCATTACGCCCACTCGAGTGTGATCAATCCATGGAATATCTCCCAACTGCTGTAAAATATCACCATGCAATTGACAGGTATTTTCGCTGAGTTTCTGCTTAACAGAATAACCAATAGATGGCATATCTACGGTTAACATCGCGATACCTTTTGGTGATAAGTAGCGCCTAAAAAAGTTAACATAATCACTTTGTAAACTATCTAACCCACCACAAAAAATGACTGTTGGATAAGGTCCTTTACACCCTTTAGGTAGATGTAAAAATCCACTGGTAGTTCCTTTACCTGTTAATTTAAACGTCAGTTTTTTTACTTCAAATGAAGAGAATTTCATTGCATTTTCAAAAGCTTTCATCGCCAATACTACCGCTTGTTCAGCAAGAAAATCGCCATTAATAAATGGATAAGCAGCAATGCTATAAAGGTTTGCCGCTCGTAACCAACAATCAGCGGCTGCTTCCTCTGAGGTCTCTCGTAACGCTTTTTGTTGCCAAATCATTGCTTGATGAGACCATTCAAATGACCAGTTGCCACGTCGATAACCAACGACTGTATCAATAAATTTATCATCACTGCGTGGCGCATCAAAAATAGCAATGCGACTTAATACTTCTTCGATCTCTATGGGGGAAATACCTCGCCAGATCCACTGTAGACGTTGAATTGTGCGATACCAATTTTGCTGGCTCATCCCATTAAGTACAGAGTACGAATCAATATTAGATTTAGGGTGTGTGTACTGTATTAACGTTGAGGTTTCCGCATGTTTAGCACGAGGTTTAAATAACGTTTCAGAAAGATTTGTATTATTTGCCATATCACTCTTCAAATCAGTGTGTATCGTATAATGAGGCTCAAAATTCTGCTCACATCATAACATGGATTTCACTTCTACAGTGGAATAGCAGATCAACATCAGCACGAAGAGATAGGAAAAGCGTCAGGTCATCAAAAATAAAGCCGATATAAAAAATCCTCGCATAGGAACTGGGGTCAGTTCAATAAACGAGGATTTTATCAATATATTTGAATTAATTGATTAAGATAAATTATTTTTTATCACAAACAGGGGGAACAAACATAACGCCCATATCCCAAGGTTGTTCAATCCAGGTATTTTGTGGAATATCAACCACAAAATCATCAACTAACGGACGCCCTTCTGGCTTAGCAAAGATAGTGACAAAATGTGCTTTCGGATACATTTCACGGATAACTTTTGCGGTGCCACCTGTATCAACTAAATCGTCAACAACGATAAAACCTTCACCATCACCTTCTGCTTTTTTTAAGATTTTGAGGTCACGTTGATGGTCATGATCATAGCTAGAAATACAGACAGTATCCACATGGCGGATACCCAATTCACGAGCAAGTAATGCGGCAGGAACTAATCCACCACGACTGACGGCAATAATGCCTGTCCATTGTTCGACTGGTAACAAACGTTGTGCCAATTGACGGGCATGTATTTGCAACATATCCCACGTTACAACATATTTTTCGCTCATAATATTGTGATCCTAGCTACTTGAAATTCGAGAGAAGCTTTTTTGCGGAAAAAAAGGTTGCGCGAGATTATAGTGATTTGAGCGTTCAAAAACCAGAGAAAACATAAAAATGGTCGAGATAATCCTCATTTTTCCTGATATGTATTTTTTTTGTCTAAAAAACACGCAATAAAAAAGCGAACACCAACACAGAAATCCAAATTATTAGATAGATACGTAAGAGAATGACGCATTCATCAAAAGAAAGTGATATTCTCAATTATATTTGGCGAATAACGCTCAGAATAATAAAGCTAACCCTTAAGAAAGCGGTAGGCTATTCATAACACAGATGCTGTTAGAGGAGATCCATCGTGTCTGAACTATCTACTCTATCCCCACAACCATTATGGGATATTTTTGCAAAAATTTGTTCAATTCCACACCCTTCATATCATGAAGAAGCCTTAGCGTCCCACATTATGGCTTGGGCGACAGAAAAAGGTTTATCTGTTGAGCGCGATACGGTAGGAAATATTTTAATCCGTAAACCTGCCACCAAAGGTATGGAAGATCGTAAAACAGTCGTTTTACAAGCGCACTTAGATATGGTGCCACAAAAAAATAACGATACCGAACACGACTTTACCAAAGATCCTATCCAACCTTATATTGATGGTGAATGGGTAAAAGCGAAAGGCACCACATTAGGTGCAGATAATGGTGTTGGTATGGCTTCTGCACTCGCTGTATTAGCTGACGATACTGTTAAACATGGCCCCTTAGAAGTATTGTTAACCATGACAGAAGAAACTGGAATGGATGGTGCTTTTGGACTACAGCCTGGCTGGTTACAAGCGGATATTCTGATTAATACAGACTCAGAAGAAGAAGGCGAAATCTATATGGGTTGTGCCGGTGGTATTGATGTTAAAACCACGGTAGACCTCACTTATGAAGCTATTCCTGCAAACCATATCGTCAAAAAACTGGTACTAAAAGGCCTAAATGGTGGCCACTCAGGTGGTGATATTCATTTAGGTTTAGGTAATGCAAACAAATTATTAGCGCGTTTCCTTGCTGAACATGCGGATGAATTAGCACTAAAATTAATTGATTTCCATGGTGGTACACTGCGTAATGCTATCCCTCGTGAAGCGCATATTATTTTTGCTATTCCTGCGGATAAAGCGACTCAATTAAATAGCATTACCACAGAATTTGAAGCGCTATTAAAAAGTGAATTAGCCATTGCTGAAAAAAATCTAGCTATCGAATTAACAGATACTAGCACCGAAAAACCAGTATTTACTGCTGATTGTCAATCTCGCACTATCAATTTACTTAATGCCATGCCAAATGGTGTTATCCGCATGAGTGATGATGTGGAAGGTGTGGTTGAAACCTCATTAAACGTCGGTGTAGTGAGTATTGTTGACGATAAAGTAGAAATCCTATGTTTAATTCGCTCTCTGATTGATAGTGGTAAAACTTATGTTGTTAGCATGCTGACAGCATTAGCCAAACTTGCTCAAGCAGATATCGAAACCAAAGGTGGTTATCCTGGCTGGAAACCTGATGCGGATTCACCGGTTATGCACTTAGTACGTGACACTTATCAACAACTATTTGATAAAGTGCCAAATATTATGGTGATCCATGCAGGTCTTGAGTGCGGTCTATTTAAAAAACCTTATCCAGATATGGATATGGTCTCTATTGGGCCAACCATTCGCGGTGCACACTCACCGGATGAGCGAGTACACATTAAGAGTGTAGGTCAATACTGGCAGTTACTGACTGCTATTTTAAAAGCGATCCCGGCTAAATAATTCTACTTAAAAACAGTTATCAAACCCGCTTAATAAGCGGGTTTTTTGTTATTTTATCTCCCTATAACTTATTCCCAACCATCTTATAAAAGCCAATTCTTATACTATTTTGTAATAAAA
>NZ_CAWQOK010000074.1:0-13575 GCF_963896075.1 Proteus sp. G4415 | reverse complement strand
CAACATTATTGGCATATAATAAGGCTCACTCTAATAGTGCTTGATTTTGATCAATAAGGAACATACCGACTGGTCGGTATTATCCTACGCATGAATACAACCGCACATCACCGAAAAAAAGATCCTATCCGCGTCCAAGAGCAGTTATTAGAAGCGGCAAGTATTATTGTGGCGAATGAAGGAATTGCTTCTTTATCTTTAAATGCCGTAGCCAAAGAAGCGGGTGTCAGTAAAGGCGGATTATTGCACCATTTTCCTGGGAAGATAGAACTGATACAGGCGGTATTCAAACGCTTACTCGGTATTATGGATAAACGAATTGCGTTAATTATGGCCAACGATCCGATAGAAGCAGGGCGCTTTTCTCGCGCTTATTTAACCTATATTTCTGATCTCAAACAGTCAGATGAAAGCCGCCAATTGGCAATACTTTCTTTAGCTATGCCTAACGAGCCAATAATGCGTCAATGTTGGCGTGATTGGATGTTAGGCCATTTAGCCAAAGGCGATAAACTTGATAATAGCTACTTAGGTACGTTAATTCGTTATGCTGCCGATGGCCTTTGGTTATCAGAACTCACAGAAGGCCCTACGATTTCACAACAAGAGCGTAGTGCATTAGTTGAAAGATTATTAAAAATGACATTTGAATATATGGCCGACACAGCAAATCAGTCATGTTAATTAGGATGAATGAGGGCACAATGAAATACAGAATAAATGCCTCAATTTATTACGACGCAACGGATGGCGCGATATCGTTAGAAAAAGGTGACGTTGATACACATCTGTCTATTACCGCTAATGCGTTACTCTTTTATTTTATTCAAAATCCCGGTGTAGTAAATCGTGATGAAGTATTAAAACGCGTGTGGGATGACAATGGGCTAGTTTCTTCAAATAGTAATTTAAACCAATATTTAAGTTTATTGCGTAAAACATTTCGTCATTATGGTATTGAAAATATTATTGTCACTATCGCCAAAGGGCGACTAGAGTTTAATCCTGATATCTCTGTTGAATTAATTGATGACTCAACACTGTTACCTGTTACACAAACAAATGAGCACGAAGGTGAAGCAAATAAAAGTAATATCGCATCACCCATTGAGACATCGTTATCATCCGAGCCTGATAATCTAGACAGTGAATTAGAAAAAGAGCCTCAATTATCGGTAACATCGCCACAAAAGCCAGAAATTTGTTGGTATTTAGCCAGTATTGGTTTTTTATTTGGCGCCATATTTCTTGTGGTGATCATCTTTTTAAATCAGCATCAATCAAAGCCTATCACATTAACACCTCTCACCCATAATGATTGTGAATTACTCTCTAACGAGGCCATGATTAACTCCTCTGTCAGTGATAATTATATTCGCAATTTTGACGCTGTAAGAAAGAAGCTTAATTTACAGTGTGTGAAAGGGGAGCGCTTTGTTTTTTTCTATGGTGATAAATTACAAACTAATGGCTTAGGGCGTGTCTTTTTAGCGCATTGCGCTAAGAACGAAGATAATCCATTTAGCTATTGCGATAATTACTTTTACTATTCTTGGAAATACTAATGAAAATCTCAGGGAAACTTTTATGTTTTTTATCGGCCCTGATTTTTATCTTGGTCGCCACTTATGCAGCAACAAGATTATTAACTATCAAAAATGAAGGTATGATGGTTTGTTCAACAAAGGGCATTATGCGCTTTGAAAATATGGAAGATGAGAATGTGAATGGCAATATTCATTTCTCTTTTGGTGCTAATGGCAAAGGCTCTATTGTGGTTGAGGGGTATACTACCTCTAAAGCGGGTTGGCTCTATTTACAACGTTATGTGAAATTTGATTACACCACAAAGCGGGTTTCCCCCACCGAGCGTCACTATTTTGTCAGTCAATGGGAGTCTAGTGCCTCCTCGATTGATGAGTCTCCCGATGTTATTTTTGATTATTTTATGCGTGAAATGTCAGATAGTCATGATGGATTATTTATTAACGCACAAAAGCTAAATGAAAAAACGTTATTACTCAGTTCGCTCAATTCCCCACTCTATATTTGTACCTTAAAACCCGGCAGTAAATTCGATTAAAAATCCACATTACTTTCTCGCTCAATAAATATTGGGCGAGCGTTGCGACGTATTCTTGCGAATATTCCCTCTCTCATACTGTCCCCCCATCGACGGAAACATTGACTATTTATGCCTGCTAAGGACGCTGCATGATGAGTTCGGCTTAAGACATAAAGGGCTAACCTAGAAATAGCACTTTTTGTATATAGACTAGATTTAGCTTTTTCTCATCCTTGAGCTGGCATTGAAATATTAGTGATATCCCGCACATCTTTCCCGCTGATTTGTACTGCCTTTTTGCACCTTTTCAACATCCTTCTAACAAACTTAAATTGTCTTTTTTTTCATCTTCTTTGCGTGTTTTTTTATAAATTTAAACAGATAAAAAAAAGCAATTAACAGCATAGATAAATAAAAATAAGGCTAAATAAGCATAAATATCAGAATATAAAACTATATGTTTATCTTTTATGGATTTATATGTTGTTTTTATTTTTAGCCGTTATAGTGAATTTGAAACCAAGGTCTGCGTTTAAAAAATCACCACGCAGACATGATGGGTAACTGTAAACCGTTAAACGGCTTCCTGGAGGAAATAAAAATGGGTGATGCATTAGGTCTGATTGAAACTAAAGGGTTAGTGGCATGTATCGAAGCCGCTGATGCGATGTGCAAAGCCGCCAATGTTGAATTGATTGGTTATGAAAACGTTGGTTCAGGTCTCGTGACTGCGATGGTGAAAGGCGACGTAGGGGCAGTGAAAGCTGCGGTAGATTCAGGTGTGGAATCAGCGCAACGGGTGGGTGAAGTCGTCACATCACTTGTGATTGCTCGTCCTCACAATGACATCAACAAAATTGTTATCAAACACAAGGCATAGTCTTTGCCTTAGGAGAACGTATGGGTGATGCATTAGGACTTATTGAAACTCAAGGGCTAGTGGCATGTATTGAAGCCGCTGATGCGATGTGCAAAGCCGCCAATGTTGAATTGATTGGTTATGAAAATGTTGGCTCAGGTTTGGTCACTGCAATGGTAAAAGGCGATGTGGGTGCCGTTAAAGCCGCTGTAGATTCTGGCTTAGAAGCGGCTCAACGTGTAGGTACGGTGGTCACTTCATTAGTCATCGCTCGTCCACATAACGATATTCAAAAAATCGTTGCCCAGTACAAAGTGACTGAATAACGAAGGAAATAAATATGAAAGAAGCACTCGGTCTAGTGGAAACCAAAGGTCTAGTCGCTTGCATTGAAGCTGCTGACGCAATGTGTAAAGCAGCCAATGTGGAACTGATTGGTTATGAAAACGTCGGTTCAGGTTTAGTGACTGCCATGGTGAAAGGCGATGTCGGTGCAGTTAATGCAGCGGTTGAGTCTGGTGTTGAGGCGGCAAAACGTATCGGCACAGTAGTGACTTCTCGTGTTATTGCAAGACCACATAACGATATCGAGAAGATTGCAGAGCAACATAAAGCCTGATTATTCAGGTGCTGCCAAGCAAAAAACGTTATTCAGCTAAATTTTTAACTCCTGTATGGGGGAAAACATGGTTGCATTAGATAAAGATTTGCAATCCCGACAACTGGCTCGCGAGCTAGTTCGTAACGCGAAAAATGCACAACAACAATATGCGAAATTTTCGCAGGAAAAAATCGACAATATAGTCAAACACATTGCATTTGAAGCTGCTCGTCACGCAGAAGAGTTGGCAAAAATGGCCAGCGAAGAGACCGGCTTTGGTAAATGGCAAGACAAAGTACTGAAAAATACCTTTGCGTCATTGCGTGTGTATGAACATATGAAAGACCTAAAGACCATTGGCATTATCAATGACGATAAAGTGAAAAAAGTCATGGATGTGGGGGTACCTTTAGGGGTTATTACAGCGTTAGTGCCTTCCACTAACCCAACGTCAACCATTATCTATAAAACCCTAATTGCACTGAAAGCAGGTAATGCGATTATTTTTTCACCGCACCCTAATGCGAAACAGTGTAGTTTCCGCGCGCTAGAAATTGTCAAAAAAGCCGCACTAGAAGCGGGAGCACCTGAGGGAATTGTCGATGGTGTGACATTGCTGACATTGGAAGCGACAAAAGAATTAATGCACAGCAAAGATGTGTCATTAATCTTAGCTACTGGCGGTGAAGGAATGGTGCGTGCGGCTTATGCATCAGGCACACCAACTATCAGTGGTGGTCCAGGTAATGGTCCTGCCTTTATTGAGCGTAGTGCGGATATCAAAAAAGCAGTGAGCGATATCATCACCAGTAAAACATTTGATAATGGCGTGATCTGCGCTTCAGAGCAATCCATCATCGTAGAACGTTGTATTTATAACGAAGTTCACCGTGAGCTATTAGCGCAAGGTGCTTATTTTATGAATGATGAAGAAGCAGCGAAAGTCGCTTCTATGTTATTGCGCGCTAATGGCACGATAAATCCTGCGGTGGTTGGTAAAGATGCTATCTATTTAAGCCAGCGCGCCGGTTTTACTGTACCTGCTAATACCCGCGTCTTGATTGCACTACAAGATACTGTTTCACCGAAGAATCCCTATTCACGGGAAAAACTGTGCCCAATCTTAGGTATGTATATTGAAGAAGATTGGCAATCAGCCTGTCATCGTGTGGTGCAATTGCTCACTAACGAAGGCTTAGGTCATACCTTAGTGATCCATACCCAAAATGAAGATGTTATTCGTCAGTTCTCTTTAGAAAAACCCGTTAATCGTATTTTAATTAATACTCCGGCGGCATTAGGTGGTATTGGCGCAACAACCAATATTACTCCTGCGTTAACCCTAGGTTGTGGTGCGGTAGGCGGTGGTTCTAGCTCAGATAACGTCGGCCCGATGAATTTACTGAATATTCGTAAAGTCGGTTATGGGGTACGTAGTGTTGAAGAGTTAAAACAACCTTGTCCATTAGCACAAGAAGCTGCTCAACCTGCTGTTTCTAGCGCAAATTACCACACCAGCATTCTTGATGATGATCGTTTTCGTTCACCTTCTTTAACCCCTGTTCATGCGGAATGTGCAACAGCACAACGTCAAACACAAGGTGATGATCGCTTTGGCGCGTCCCCTTATACAACGACAGTCAGTGCGTGTGCACAACAAGTGATTGAGCAAGGTGAGATCACCGAAGAGAACGTGGAGCGCATTATCAAAGAAGTTCTCGGACGTCTGGGTAAATAACTCATTGATAGAAGGCGATATAAACCATGATCCTCGCAAAGGTAATCGGACACGTAGTCGCGACACAAAAAAGCCCTGAACTGAAAGGAAGCAATTTATTAATGATAGCGACCTTAGATGATGAGCTTAATCCACTGAAAAATAAAACCTATGTTGCAGTGGATAGTGTGGGTGCAGGTATCAACGATGTGGTGTTGGCTGAAGAATACTTCGCACTAAACAAAGATCGTTACAAGGCGATGTCCGTGGTTGCCATTGTTGAGAAGGTTTATCGGGACAGTAAGGAGTAATAACGACATGAGTGAGTTTCTGATAAAACCCAAAATTCAGTTTGGCACCAATGCACTGAATTTTCTCTCTGGGTTAACTGCCCGCCGCGCATTTGTGGTGACAGATAAAGCAATGGTGAAGTTTGGCTTTGCAGATAAAGTCACTGAAAAATTAATGCAACGAGGTATTGAGTTTCAAATCTATGATGATGTTGCATCAGATCCTGATATTTCTGCCATTGTCAGTGGTATGAAAATAATGGATGCCCATTATCCTGATTTGGTTATCGCACTCGGCGGTGGATCTGTTATCGATGCTGCTAAAGCCGTTATGTACTCCCTCTGGCATACCCGTAAAGAGCACAGTAGAAGTAAACCGCAGTTTATTGCGATCCCCACGACCAGTGGTACTGGCTCTGAAGTGACCTCTTTTTCAGTGATCAAATCACGCAGTGAAAAACTGGTATTGGTCGATGAGTTTATGTTGCCTGATATCGCGATCCTCGATCCTGAACTTGTGAAATCTGTACCTCCTGCAATTACCGCTGATACGGGTATGGATGTCCTTTGCCATGCATTAGAAGCTTATGTGTCTAAAGCTACATCTGATTTTTCTGATGCGATGGCAGAAAAAGCAGTCAAATTAGTGTTTAGCCATCTGCTTGATTGTCATCATCAAGGGGATAACTTACTTGCTCGCGAAAAAATGCACAATGCATCTTGCATCGCAGGTATGGCATTTACTAATGCGTCGTTAGGTATTACACACAGTCTTGCCCATGCATTAGGCGGTGTTTTTCATGTCCCTCATGGCCGTGCGAATGCGTTATTGATGACACATGTTATTGCCTTTAATGCCAATCTTCATGGTGATTGTAATAGCGAAGCAGCGAAGCGCTATGCCTACCTTGCCCAAAGTTTAGGATTACCTGCGCAGACGGTAAAAGAAGGCGTTATCAGCCTTATTGTCGCCATTAATGTATTGAAAGATGAAATGGGTATGCCGAAGAGTATTCGCGATACCGGTGTCAGTGAAGCGGACTTTTATGCCCGTTTAACGGAAATGGTCGGACAGGCTTTACGCGATAGCTGTACGCCGACAAATCCGCGTGACGTAAACACACACCAATTAGAAACATTGTATCGTCAGGCATTTGCCGGTGTATCACACAGTTAATGCTCAATTAATACCGATTAGGTCTAGTAAAGAACATCAGGAGAGCCTCACATGGCCAAATATTCTTTGACGCCACGCGTAAAAATGCTGGCAGAACGTTTAGTTTCACGTAACAGTTCTATTAGCACAGAGCGTGCGACGATTTTTGATTCATTAGATAACAATATTGCCGGTGTGCCCCAAGCGATTAAACCTGCACAACGCTTTTATCAGTTTATTCGTCATTTTCCAAGCTATATCGCTCAAGATGAGCTCATTATCGGTAGCCAATCCTCAACACCACGTGGTGCGATTTTCCACAGCGAAGAAGAAGTGCGTAGTGACTCTATTTATCGCTTTTTAAGTATCAATAATAGCGTTACATCACCTGATTATATGCTGGTGGTGAATCAAGGTTTCTTAGCCATCAAAGCACAACTTGAAGATAGAATGAGAAGCATTGGTAGTGCGGTAAATCGTAGCAGTATGGATGAAGCCAATTTCTGCAAATCGGCGATTTATGCATGTGATGCGGCACTTTATTTTGCACAACTACTGTCAGCTAAAGCAGAAAATTTAGCCGCAATGGAAGGTAATCCATACCGTAAAGCTGAATTATTAGAAAGTGCGGCTATTTTACGTAAAGTACCCGCCAAGCCAGCAGAAACCTTTAAAGAAGCGGTACAAGTTTTCTATTTATTACAGCTTATTCTTCATCTGGAGAATGGTAGCTACGCTATCAACCCAATGGGCTTTGATAAAGCACTATACCCATTCTATCAACGTGATATTGACCAAGGTCGTTTAACGCCAGCACAAGCTTATGAGATTGTTGAAAGTCTTTGGCTAAAACTGGCTGAGCTATCCGAAGTGCGCGCAACGAAAGAAGTCGATGGCTATCCGATGTTTGATGCCATGACCCAAGGTATCGATATTAACGATCCTCGCGTCAGTATTAACGAACTTTCAGAAATGTTGTTATCAGCGCGCGCTAATCTATCAGCATTACACAGTTCACTACAAGTCCGTTTATATAACGGTCGTATGAATACACCACCGCAATATGCTTCACCTTCAGCCAATGTTGTTACACCGGCGACCGCAAATGGTGAGTTGACTGTAATGGAAGGCTTAACTCCCCGCCTACAGCGCCTGCGTAATCGTTATTTAGAGGCTCGCCCTAGTGTTTCAATTTATAGAGCATTAGCCTTTACTGAAATTGCTCGCAATAATCCTGGTTTACCCCCTATTTTATTGCGTGCTAAAGCTTTCCGCCGTGCTTGTGAAACCGCACCTATCTTAATTCAAGATGAAGAGCTTATTGTGGGACATCCTTGTGGGAAACCGCGTGCTGGCGCTTTCTCTCCTGATATCGCATGGCGTTGGGTACGTGATGAACTCGACACCATGAGCACGCGCCCACAAGATCCATTCCAAATTTCAGAAGAAGACAAAAAAGTCATTCGTGAAGAGATAGTGCCATTTTGGGAAGGTCGCTCTTTAGATGAAATCTGTGAAGCGCAATACCGCGAAGCGGGTGTATGGGAGTTCAGTGGTGAAACCTTTGTCAGCGATCTCTCTTATCATCAAATCAATGGTGGTGGTGATACTTGCCCCGGTTATGACGTGCTGTTATTCACCAAAGGGATGAACGGTATTAAAGCCGATGCACAAGCGAAATTGGCTGAATTAAGCATGGAAAATCCTGCTGATATTGACCGTATCTATTTCTATAAAGCGTCGATTGAAAGTTGTGAAGGGGTTATCGCTTATGCTCATCGTATTGCCGAGCATGCCCGAGAATTAGCCTCTAAAGAGAGTGAGCCACAACGTCGTGAAGAGTTATTGACCATTGCTCAAGTCAATGAAAATGTTCCTGCTAATCCTCCAAAAACATTGCAAGAAGCACTGCAAAGTATCTGGACTGTAGAGTCATTGTTTGAAGTTGAAGAGAACCAAACGGGACTTTCTTTAGGTCGCTTAGATCAATACTGTTTCCCAATGTATGAAAACGACATTAAAACAGGTCGTTTAACGCGTGAACAAGCACTGGAAATGATGCAGGCCTTTATCATCAAATGTGCCGAATTAATGTGGATGTCTAGTGAACTTGGCGCAAAATATTTTGCCGGCTATCAACCCTTTATCAACTTAACGGTGGGGGGACAAAAACGCTCAGGTGGCGATGCTTGTAACGATTTAACTTACTTGATTATGGACGCAGTACGCTTTGTGAAAGTGTATCAACCTTCACTGGCTTGTCGTATCCATAACCAATCGCCACAGCAATATATGGAAAAAATCGTTGATGTGGTCAAAGCGGGAATGGGCTTCCCTGCCTGTCACTTCGATGATTCTCATATCAAGATGATGTTGCGCAAGGGCTTCGACTTTGAAGATGCACGCGATTACTGCTTAATGGGCTGTGTTGAACCACAAAAATCAGGTCGTATCTATCAATGGACATCAACGGGTTATACCCAGTGGCCAATTGCCATTGAATTTGTATTAAATCGTGGTCGTATGGTGCTGTTTGATAGCTACCAAGGCTTAGACACCGGCGATTTACGTGATTTACGTACTTATGAGGATTTCGATCGCGCGGTTAAAGAGCAAGTCGCACATATTATTCGTTTATCAGCAATTGGTACGGTTATCAGCCAGCGCGTTCACCGTGACATTGCCCCAAAACCACTCATGTCGCTATTGGTTGAAGGTTGTATGGAGCAAGGTAAAGACGTGACAGCGGGTGGTGCGATGGTTAACCACGGACCGGGTCTGATCTTCTCTGGTTTAGCCACTTATGTCGATTCTATGGCGGCAATTCGCAAACTGGTTTATGAAGACAAAAAATATACCTTAGAGCAAATACGTGACGGCTTATTAGCTAATTTTGAAGGGCACGAAGAGTTACTGCGTGACTGTTTAAATGCACCGAAATTTGGTAACGACGATGATGTTGTTGACCAATATGCGTTAGACATTACCGAATGGACTGAACGTGAATGCCGTAAATATAAAATGCTCTATTCCACATTTAGTCACGGTACATTATCTATCTCTAATAACACGCCAATTGGTGAATTAACCGCAGCAACACCAAACGGCCGTTTAGCATGGAAACCATTATCAGATGGGATCAGCCCTACACAGGGTGCAGATAAACATGGCCCAACTGCCATCATTAAATCCATCAGCAAGATGAATGTTGAAACCATGAATATCGGTATGGTTCATAACTTTAAATTCCTCAAAGGCTTGCTAGATACCAATGAAGGACGCCAAGGATTAATTACCTTATTAAGAACTGCCTCTATTTTGGGTAATGGTCAGATGCAATTTAGCTATGTCGATAATGAAGTACTGAAAAAAGCCCAATTAGAGCCTGAAAAGTACCGCGATTTAATTGTCCGGGTTGCTGGCTACAGTGCGTACTTCGTTGAATTATGTAAAGAAGTTCAGGATGAAATTATTAGTCGTACAGTGATTGAGAAATTCTGATCATAGACCTAAGGAGGGCTAAGAGTCTTCCCTATTAATCGCGACAAGACAAGATGTAAATTTATCGAACAAGGATGTTTGATGCAGATTTGGAGGCGTAAAGATGGAGACGGCAGCAGAAATAAGAGGGCGGATATTTAATATCCAAAAATACTCTATTTATGATGGTGATGGTATTCGTACTCTGGTTTTCTTAAAAGGCTGTAATATCCGCTGCCCTTGGTGTTCAAACCCAGAAGGTCTTAGCAGTGAATTTCAGGTGATGTACTCTCGCGATAAATGCGTGGATTGCGGTAAATGTGTTGATGTGTGTCCGGCAGGTGTGCATTACATGACAACCAATGAGCAAGGGCAGCAAGTTCATCGCGTTGATCGTGCCGTTGATTGTATTGGATGCCGTCAATGTGAAGAAGTGTGTCTTTCTGATGCACTGGATATTATGGGTAAAGATGTCTCTGTATCTGAATTGATGGACATTATCATGCAAGATTACGACTTCTATATCTCTTCCGGCGGTGGTGTCACAATCGGTGGCGGCGAAATGAGTTTACAAACGGATTTTGCTGTAGCTCTGCTACGTGAATGTAAAAAGATGATGATCAATACCGCGGTGGAAACACAAGCAACCACTAATGTAGCTAATTATGAAAAATTAGCGCAAGTCGTTGATCAGTTTCTAATTGATATCAAACACATTGATACTACTCAGCATAAAGCATTATTTGGTATTGGTAATGAGAATGTCCGCCGTAATTTAGAGCGTTTGATGGATCTCGGTGCAAATGTGGTTATCCGTATGCCTTTAGTGCGAGGTTATAACGACTCTTATGATGCGATTACTGGTGCGATTAACTACGCCATGGCGTTGTCAAAACGCGGTAATCTTCAGCGCATCGATATCCTACCTTATCACCAATTTGGCCGTAATAAATACCAAAAATTGGAGATGATCTACCCCATTAAAAACGATCCGGGATATACGCCAGAAGAGCTCGATCGCTTAGAAGCCTTCTTTAAACAATTTGATTTTGAGATCCGTCTTGTCCGCCACTAATCAGTAGGAGAGAAAGATGAACAGTTTAGGTGTGATTGAAACACGCGGATTAACCGCTGCGATCCAAGCTGCTGATGCGGCTTGTAAAGCTGCCAGTGTTGAAATTATCGGTTATAGAAAAATTGGATCAGGGTTAGTTTCTGTCTGTTTTCAAGGTGAGATCAGTGCGGTAAAAACAGCGGTTGAGCATGGTGTAGATGTGGTGAGCCAAAAAGAGTTGGTTATCGGATCACTCGTCATAGCAAGACCAGAGCCAAGTGTTATCACCAAATTGCTGACAATAAAAGGTAAGAAAAAAAGCGCTGTTATTAGTGAAGAAACACAACAGAATGCGTTCAAAACGCTGGCTGAAAACAGGGTTGAAACTGTCATGAAGCATGAAAGTGGCGATAGTGACGCGACAAAAGAAGTTGCAGATCGACTGGCTCAAAATAGTGCCCCTGAAACTAAAGCAATGACAGCAGATAAAGCACCAAGCAGTAAAAAAGAGAGTAAACCTGAAAGCCGTAAAGGTAGAAAATAATGATTAATCAACAACTAATGGGAAAAATTCTCACTCGTTTAAATATCCCCAATGTGGGAATGGGCATAAATCAAGGGATCGCTATTCCTGTTGGTATTTCTAATCGGCATGTACATCTTTCACAACAAGATGTAGATGCGTTATTTGGTCACGGCTATCAGATCACCCCGTTTAAAGATCTAAAACAACCGGGACAATTTGCCGCCAAAGAGTGTGTGATGGTAGTCGGGCCTAAAGGCTCTATCAGTAAAGTTCGTGTTTTAGGGCCGGTTCGTCCACAAAGCCAATTAGAAATTTCAAAAGCAGATTGTTTTGCATTAGGTATAAAGGCACCCGTGCGTAGTTCCGGTGATTTGGCAGGCTCCGGTAATGCGGTTTTAATGGGGCCTGCGGGATATGTGGAATTAAAACAGCAAGTCATTTGTGCTCAGCGTCATATTCATATGAATAATATTGATGCTAGAGCGTTAAATGTGACCAATGGTCAGAAAGTGCATGTAAAAACAGAGGGTGAACGTAGCCTGATTTTTGATGAAGTGATTGTGCGCGTCAGTGATAAATTTGCATTGGAATTTCATATTGATACCGATGAGGCAAATGCGGCAGGAGTTAGAAATAACGACAGCGTGTTTATTGTCAGCTAAGACAATGAGGTGAGGTAATGGACAATCAATTAATTGAACGGATTGTTGCAGAAATAGAAAAGCGTATAAAAAAGCCGGTGTTGTTAGTTTTAACACCGGCGCCGGGATATCGTGATGAAATCTATCAACGCATTAGCCATTTTTCCACTGTACGGGCTTCTATTTTTGTTACCACACAGGCACAGCAATGCCATGATTTATCGCAGTGGTGCCATGTAGGGGATATCACTAAAGCCGATGAGTTTGATCCCCATAGGTTATCTGCTTATCAGGCATTATTTATTCCCTATTTTGACAAAAAGCTGGTGGGGGAAATTATTAATGGGTTAATGATTAGTGAAGAAGGAACACTTATTCATTCCGCATTGGCTAAAAATATTCCTATTATTGCATTACCTTACTTTTGTCAGCCAAACAGTGAAATTAATGAAATTTTAGGTTTAAACCAAAATGAACACTATAACTTAGTGCTAAAACAGAATATTGAACGATTAATATCAATGGGTATTACTTTTTGCTCAATAAATGAAGTTGAAGATAACTTAAAAAAGAATGCTTTTGATCACAAGTTAAAATTTATTAATAAAACGGAAACAAAACAACTGAATAATAATCGCTATATTACTTTGAAACAAGTAATGAGTAACCCTGAAAAATACCAATTATCACAAGATAAATTAACCGATTCTGCTATTGAATATTTAAAAAGTTTGAAAGATTAAAATATACCATATCTAAAAATTTAGGAGTCTTATTATGTCCCCAAAAGCAAAATCATGGCTTTGGATGCTGGCGGTTATTATTTCAGAAACCTCAGCAACCTCGACCTTAAAAATGTTTGATAATAGTGAAGGAATAACAAAGACATTATTATTAGGATTAATTATTGTTCTTTATATTGTTTGTTATTATTCATTATCTCGTGCAGTTAAAAATATTCCAGTAGGCTTAGCTTATGCCACCTGGTCCGGAACCGGTATCTTAGTTGTATCTACTTTAGGTATGGCATTTTACGGTCAACATCCTGATACGGCTGCTATTATTGGTATGGCAGTTATTGCCAGCGGGATCGTCATTATGAATCTATTTTCGAAAATGGGTTCCGAAGAAGAGCCAGAAGAAACGACGGAGTTATCGAATATAAAACACACTGCTCGTCAGTGAA
>NZ_CAWQOK010000073.1:0-31588 GCF_963896075.1 Proteus sp. G4415 | reverse complement strand
TTAGGTATAGAAAAATTACTTTGCCAGATTAAAAAAATTAACATTCGTAAGATTATGAATGATGAAAGTGAAGCTTTTCGTTATTGCAGACAATATTCTGTCAATCTTATTATTTTTTATTCTTTACCTACTGTCTCTTTAATAGATGTAATAAAAAGAATTAAACGTTTTTCTCCCATTATAAAAATAGTGGTTATTTCGCCTAAAATAGACTCAATACTTTCCGTCACATTGCTACAGTTAGGTATTGAAGGGTTTATCGTTATAGATTCCTCTGCTGCGAATGTGCTTCAGGCCATTCGACAAATTTGTATTGGCCAACGTTATATTAGTCCAGAAATTGCTATGGATATTGCATTAACGAAAGTTCAAGCAGACTTAAATCCGCTACATCATCTTTCTGAAAGAGAGTTACAGATAATGTCGATGATTATAAGAGGGAAAAAAATAGCACAAATTGCACAAGAGCTGAATATCAGCACTAAAACAGTAAATAGCTATCGTTATCGAATGTTTAGTAAACTTAAAATCTCAGGTGATGTAGAATTAACTCATATAGCAGTTCGTTATGGGTTAATCGAGATAGAGAGTTACTTACAAAGTGGAAAACATATTTGATGCTAAAGCATTTCTAAGTCGAGTAACGAGTCAACCGGGTGTGTATCGAATGTATGACGCCTCAGGCACCGTTATTTATGTTGGAAAAGCAAAAGATCTGAAAAAACGATTATCAAGCTACTTTCGTGCTCAGGTGAATAGTCGTAAAACAGAAGCATTAGTAAAATGTATTGCCAATATTGATGTTACCGTGACACATACGGAGACAGAAGCGCTACTTTTAGAGCATAGCTATATTCAGCGTTATCAGCCTCGCTATAATGTGTTACTACGAGATGATAAGTCCTATCCGTATATTTATTTAAGTGCAGACAAACACCCAAGATTGGCGAGTTATCGTGGTGCTAAACATGCTAAAGGGGAATACTTTGGCCCTTTCCCTAACTCTTTGGCGGTGAGAGAAACATTAGCTTTGATGCAAAAATTATTTCCTATTCGTCAATGTGAAGATAGTGTTTACCGCAATCGCTCACGCCCTTGTTTGCAATATCAAATAGGCCGTTGTCTCGCCCCTTGTGTAAAAGGCTATGTCTCTGATGAAGAGTATGCACAGCAAGTCAATTATGTGCGTCTTTTTTTATCCGGCGATGACAGCCAAGTGATTGAAGGCTTAATTAAACGGATGGAAGAGGCAAGCCAAGCGTTACGCTTTGAAGAGGCTGCGCGTATTCGTGACCAAATTCACGCGGTAAGACAAGTTACTGAAAAACAGTTTGTGGCTAATATTGGCGATGATCTCGATGTGATTAGCGTGGCATTTAATGGTGCGATTGCTTGTGTGTATGTGCTCTTTTTCCGTCAAGGTAAAGTGCTTGGTAGTCGTAGTTATTTTCCTAAAGTACCGGCAAATACATCATTAGACGAAGTGGTACAAACCTTTATTGGACAATTTTATTTACAAGGCAGTGCGATCCGCACTTTACCCACAGAAATTTTGCTCGATTTTAATCTTGAAGATAAAACGATTTTAGCGGAGTCAATTTCTTCGATAGCAGGACGTAAGATCCATATCCAAACTAAACCCCGTGGTGATAGAGCACGCTATTTAAAACTAGCACGAACTAATGCAGCTACGGCATTAGCCACTAAGCAAGTTGAACAATCAACTATTTCTCAACGTTATAACTCGTTAATGTCACTTTTAGAGATGAAAGAGATAAAACGAATGGAATGTTTTGATATTAGTCACACTATGGGAGAGCAAACTGTGGCTTCATGTGTCGTATTTGACATGAATGGCCCATTAAAATCGGAATACAGGCGCTATAATATTAGTGGGATCACTCCGGGGGATGATTATGCCGCGATGAATCAAGTTTTGACTCGTCGTTATGGCAAGTCATTAGAAGAGAGTAAAATACCTGATATTATTTTTATCGATGGTGGTAAAGGGCAATTAGCACAAGCCATTGACGTATTTCAATCACTTGATGTCGATTGGGATAAATCACACCCTAAATTAATTGGTGTCGCGAAGGGGAGTGATCGTAAAGCGGGGTTAGAGACACTATTTTTTAAACCAGAAGGCGAAGGTGTGGCACTTCCTTCTGATTCACCCGCGTTACATTTGATCCAACATATTCGTGATGAGTCGCATCGTCACGCAATAACGGGGCATCGTCAGCGTCGTGCTAAGGTTAAAAACACCAGTTCTCTAGAATCGATTGAGGGGGTGGGACCAAAACGACGTCAAATGCTATTGAAGTATATGGGGGGTTTACAAGCTTTACGTGATGCAAGCGTTGAAGAAATTGCGAAAGTTCCCACAATTTCGACCGCGTTAGCAGAAAAAATTTTTAATGCGTTGAAACACTAAGTGTATTGATGCACCATATTAATAACTCTCACTTTTCTAGGTCGTGTAGAACGCTATGCAACTAAATATTCCAACTTGGCTAACTTTATTTCGTGTCGCTTTAATTCCATTCTTTGTTTTGGTGTTTTATTTACCATTTAAAGATGCTCCCCTTATTTGTGCCATTATTTTTATGGTAGCTGCCGCCACTGACTGGTTTGACGGTTTTTTAGCCCGCCGTTGGAAGCAAACCACTCGCTTTGGGGCTTTCCTTGATCCGGTTGCAGATAAGGTAATGGTTGCTACAGCATTAGTATTAATTACTGAACACTATCATGTATGGTGGATCACTTTACCGGCAGCGACCATGATCGCACGTGAAATTATCATCTCATCACTAAGAGAATGGATGGCTGAATTAGGTAAACGTAATAGTGTGGCAGTTTCTTGGATTGGAAAAGTGAAGACTACCGCACAAATGGGTGCACTTGTTGTGCTATTATGGCGTCCGACTATTGAAGCTGAGTGGTTCGGATTTGTATTGTTATACATTGCGACGGTATTAACATTCTGGTCTATGTTCCAATATTTGAGTGCTGCATGGTCAGATTTGCGTGAAGCTTGATCGAAATGACTGAAAATTCACCGAACAGTCAAAAAGATGCAAATATAGTGTTGACTAGATTCAGGAAATCAGTAGAATGCAACGCATCGAAAGGCACAACGGTTTACAGAAATAAATAAGTAAATCAGCAAGTTCGGTAAAGCGGGAATAGCTCAGTTGGTAGAGCACAACCTTGCCAAGGTTGGGGTCGCGAGTTCGAGTCTCGTTTCCCGCTCCAATCTCTTAAGAGATTGAGCAGTTGAGGCGCGTTGGCAGAGTGGTCATGCAGCGGATTGCAAATCCGTGTACCTCGGTTCGATTCCGGGACGCGCCTCCATAAATGCCCAGGTGGTGAAATCGGTAGACACAAGGGATTTAAAATCCCTCGGCCTTTAGGCTGTGCGGGTTCAAGTCCCGCCCTGGGCACCACTCCTAATTGAGAGAGTGGTGTAAAAAGACCATAAATAATGGCATTGGGAAGTAGTTAGTCGTCCTTACCAGTAAAAATTAGTTATAATTTTACGGACGCACCACAGAATTTAGCCCAGGTGGTGAAATCGGTAGACACAAGGGATTTAAAATCCCTCGGCCTTTAGGCTGTGCGGGTTCAAGTCCCGCCCTGGGCACCATATAAAATACGGACCTTAATTTAGGTCCGTTTTTTCTTCTAACCACAACGCTGATGGTTGGTATAGGAAAAGTAGTTTTAACGTAATAAATATTGTTATTAGCTACATAAAGTTAAAACAAAAAAATGATTTAAGTTTATTTATTATGTACTTAACTAATAAATAAGTACCAAAAATAAATAAATACAATTTAGCCCAGGTGGTGAAATCGGTAGACACAAGGGATTTAAAATCCCTCGGCCTCTAGGCTGTGCGGGTTCAAGTCCCGCCCTGGGCACCATATAAAACTTTACTACTACTTTAGTAAGTTAAAAATACTAAGCCACCCAATAGGGTGGCTTTTTGCTTTCTAAACACCTCGCTTTCACTAAACCAAGTTATAACACACCTAGAATAATTTCATAAAATGACTATCATTTTACAAATCCGTGATGTTATATTATAACAAAATATCATGGGTGGTTTTGTTTATGTGGATAGTTAATTTTAAAAATTTCTCTTGGCGAGCAGTTTCGATATTGATGTCTTTCTTTTTATTGATGACTACACTAAAAGTTTTAGCACATCCTCATAGCTTTATTGATATGCAAACAACTTTTAATACACAAGATGATAAGTTAATTGGATTAACTTTTTCTTGGGTTATGGATCCGATAACCTCAATGGATATTCTGTACGATATATATAATGCGCAACCAGAAAGTGATATTTGGAAAAAACAGGCGGCGAGATTAATGAGCAATATATTATCTCAGAACTATTTTTCCGAGTTTTATATGGATGGGAAAAAACAAAAGTTTCGTCGTATACCAAGCCATTACACTCTTATAAAAGAGAAGTTACAGGTGAAGTTTAGCTTTGATGTGCTATTTATCACCCCATTGCCATTCGCTAAACATCATTTTGAACTTTTAACTTATGATCCCACTTTTTATGTCAGCATGACCTATCGTGACAATACACAGATCATATTGCCTTTAGAAATGATCGCTGATTGTAAACACAAACTGATTGAACCTTTTGCTGATGAAAGTTTAAAAGAATATGCACAATCATTAGATATCAATGGCTCTGCTGATAGTGATTTAAATTTAGGGCTCTCTTTTACACAACGAGTACAAGTATTATGCCAATAAATATAACGAAGGAAAGGGGATTACTAATTAGCTTACTCACAGTGATAGCCAGTTGTTTGTTATTGATTGCTTATTATTGGTCTGAACTAACTTATTTTAATGTTCAATGGCAAAAAGTTATCAATAGCTATCTTGCAGAATTAATGCAAGATATTAGCGAAAATAATTGGCAAGTAGGCTTTATATTAATAGGTGTTAGTTTTTTGTATGGGTTACTGCATGCTGTTGGCCCTGGGCATGGAAAAGTCATTATTAGTACTTATATTGCTACTCACCCGACTAAATTAAAACAAAGTGCGTGGTTAAGTGTCCTTGCTTCATTGCTACAAGGTACAGTTGCCATAGTTATCATTACTGTTATATTAATAATATTAAACCTATCAAGCTCTCATTTAAAAATAGCGAGTCATTACATTGAAAATAGTAGCTATTTATTAATTTCATTATCTGGCATTATTATTTTTATCCAGTCTATTCGTCGTTTATTGTCAGACTATAAAAAGCGTGCTTTTTATATTAAACAGGCAACACCTATCATCAAGCGATCTAGATATCTCTATAAACATAAAAGCAACCAAACAATCTCACAAACATCATGTTGTGGTCATAAACATGTGGTGACTTCCAATGAATTACAAGGGAATTGGTCGGCACAATTGTTGGTACTATTCGCTATTGGCAGCCGCCCTTGCTCTGGCGCATTGTTAGTATTGTTATTTTCATATGCATTAAATATCTATCTTTGGGGAATAGCAGCTGTCATTGCAATGGCAATAGGAACGGCTTTAACCATTACTGCAATTGCATTAACAGTTTATTATATGCGAAATGTTGCTTATCGGTTTTCGGTAAAAAATACTAACTTATCTTTTAGGTATATGGCGGAGTTACTACGTCTATTAGCAGGAATATTGTTTATATTTTTAGGTATACTGATGTTTAATAGTGCAATAACGTTAAATAGAGAAGATATAATGCCGTTATTTCGCTAATAGTTACAGGTTAATGACATGGCAATGTAAGAAAACGCAGACTTTCCTTAATAGAACGCCTGCGTTTCAAATATTAGTTATTTTGCATATTGGTATTATTTTTTTCTAACCATTTTTGCATTTGTTCAATTTCAGGGCCTTGTGCATCAATAATAGCTTGTGCTAATTTGCGCATTTCAGGATCAGTACCATACTTTAGCTCGATTTTTGCCATATCAATTGCTCCCAAATGGTGAGCAATCATTCCCTGCGCAAATGCAACATCTGCATTAGCACTATTCATTCCTTTTGCCATATTTTCATGCATTTTATTCATTGAATCCATGAGCTCTTGGTTCATAGGAGAGTTACTCTGTGCCACATTAGTACTCATATTCATATTCATATGTGAATTATTGGCTATTGCACCAAAAGAGAGTGAACCCATTAAAACGATGGCGATAGGTAAAACTTTTTTCATCAGTGTTCCCTTTATATTGTATGAATTATTCTTATTCTAAAGATTCCCCTTAGGGGAAGGTCAAGGTTACAACTAAAAGTTTAGAATACTTTACTTTTAATGACGTTTTATCTTATAAAGTATTATCAATATGCTTGAATAAATAA
This sequence comes from Proteus sp. G4415, assembly GCF_963896075.1. Classification (NCBI taxonomy): domain Bacteria; kingdom Pseudomonadati; phylum Pseudomonadota; class Gammaproteobacteria; order Enterobacterales; family Morganellaceae; genus Proteus; species Proteus sp. G4415. The sequence goes on along the minus strand of NZ_CAWQOK010000073.1, from coordinate 25,208 downwards.
TTGTTATAATAGCTATAATGAAAACCAGATATACTTGCGATAAATCTTATTTTTAACGCATGTCCAAATAATAATTAAAATCAGAATTTAAGTATAATAACTTAACAATATTTAAATTATAATAATAAATTATTTCTTATGCCAATAGGGCTACATGTCTGCGTAATAAAATGTAAAAAATAAAAAGAATTGTAATCAATATTGAATATGAATGGCTTTAATTATATACAGATACAAAGATGATTAGTGATGTGGGGGCTTTCATGAAACAAATAATTATTATTGCAGGAGGAATTATATCATTGACTATTATGATTGCTATTTTTGTTGCAATCTTAGTTGTTTCTGTATTTAAAGAAGATACCGTTGCTGCTTGGAATAATAGCCGTAATGTTATTGAAAACTCCTCAACACAAATCAACGATATGTTTTCTTTTGTCAAAGGTAAGCGTGATGATGTCATGGCACGTTATCAATCATTAGAAAACAGTGAAAGTTGTAATCAACTCGTGTCTAAATTAGACAGTGTTGAAAAAGCACTAGCGGAAGGTAGTTTGTTACTTCCTCGGTCATCAATTGAGCAAATTTTTGCTATTAAAAATAGCCTTAATGATAGCTCATCTCCAGCCCAAAGCTTTGCCTGTGAGCAAGCTATTCAATTTATAGACAGAATTAATCCATAAGTATTAAGCTACTGTATAGTTATTCTCTTTATTTTTATAATATAGACTCTCTATTATTAGACTAACTGCAACAATAAGCCCGTGAAGATCTATTTATAATAGCATGAAATGGTTATCATTTTTTATTAATAAAAATGTAATTCAGTAACGCTATTTTTCCTTGCCGATCTCCCTTTTGCGATCCAAATAAAATGTTAACGTTAAAAAGAAGCCAATGTAGGGATTTAATTTAGCGCTATGCCTATGCTAACATAATAGGCTGATTCGTTTTAGTCAGATGTTTTTCTATTCATTAGTTTGTTTTTATCTTTACTTATGCTTTATAAAACACACTTTATTATCTATTCTATTTAGATGTTATAAAATATAACGATGGGTATTTGCGCTTCTTTTATGAAATTCACTGGCAGTAGTACATAAGTATCTTTTATCTATTTATAAAATTCACTGAAAAGTATTTAAACAATTATGAATATCACCACACCCAATAGCATTAATGAAGTAAGCCGTAAGACGGCGTGGATCAGGGTAATTATTCTATCATTTGCTGCTTTCGTATTTAATACGACAGAGTTTGTACCTGTTGCATTGTTAAGTAATATTTCTGAAAGCTTTGCCATGGTGCCGGCTCAAACAGGGTTGATGATCACTATTTATGCTTGGGTTGTTGCCCTAATGTCTTTGCCATTAATGATAATGACCAGCAAAGTAGAGCGACGTAAGCTGCTGATTATTTTGTTTATTGTATTTATTCTAAGCCATGTCTTATCTGGCGTTGCATGGGATTTTAATTCGCTAATTGTAGGGCGGGTTGGAGTCGCTTTTGCTCATGCTGTTTTTTGGTCGATTACTGCCTCATTAGCAATAAGAATGGCACCCCATGGTAAAAAAGCACAAGCATTAAGTTTATTAGCAACCGGTGTTGCACTAGCTACCGTGCTGGGTTTACCTCTGGGAAGGGTGGTTGGACAATGGTTAGGATGGCGAGCTACCTTTTTGGGTATAGGTGTACTGGCGCTGATAACCATGCTTGCTTTAATGCGCTATTTACCTTTATTACCTAGTGAACATTCCGGCTCGTTAAAAAGTGTCCCAATATTGCTAAAACGAGCACCATTAGTGGGTATTTTCTTACTAACGGTGATCGCAGTGACCGCTCATTTTACTGCTTATAGTTATATTGAGCCTTTTGTTATTGATATTGCAAAATTAGATGAAAATTTTGCCACTATTGTATTACTGATTTTTGGCGGTGCAGGAATTTTGGGGAGTGTGTTATTTAGTCGCTATAGTACCAAAATGCCAACCTCATTCTTATTCTTTGCACTTATTCTCTTAACCGTATGCTTAAGTACGCTGATGATAAGTAGCCAACATACACTCACATTTATTGCCTTAATCATCTTTTGGGGGATAGGCTTTATGTGTATTGCGTTAGGATTGCAGGTTAAAGTGATTGACTTAGCACCTGATGCAACAGATATCGCCATGTCGATCTACTCAGGTATCTTTAATATCGGTATTGGGGCAGGGGCTTTGTTAGGTAATCAAGTAATATTGCACGCGGGAATGCCAAATATCGGCTATGCAGGAACAGCCTTAAGTATTATTGCACTAGCGTGGTGTGGCTTTATTTTTACCCGTTATCGTGTTGCGATGGGAGGCAAACCTCGCGAAAAAAACCGGCTCCATTAAACAAAACCTATAAATAGCATTTTAAGGCATCTATTGCGCTGAATAGATGCCTTTTTTGTTGTTCTAAAATAGATATCACAGAAATATCTTGTGATAGAATTCACAAAATTGAATTTGGATCTTAGTAGGGCGAAGAAATGAATGGATTAACTTACCTAATATTAGCCATTATATCTGAAGTTATTGCAACAACGGTGTTAAAAGCATCCGATGGCTTTAGTCGATTATATCCATCTATTGTCGTCGTGGTGGGGTATTGTTTTTCTTTTTGGGCGCTATCTCAGGTTGTGAAAGTCATGCCACTGGGTATTGCATATGCAATTTGGAGCGGATTAGGTATTGTTTTAGTTTCTGTTGCGGCTGTTTTTGTCTATCAACAAAAACTCGATTTACCCGCCATCGTCGGTATGACATTAATTATTGCCGGCGTCTTAGTGATTAACTTACTTTCCAATAGCACCTCACACTAATCAGAGATAACAGAGATAATTTAGGTGTTTTTATAATGCAAAGAAAAATGAAAGCAACGTGTTTTTTGTTGATGTTGACCAGCTTTGCGTTGCTTACTGGCTGTAGTCAATCTAAACAAGCACAAAATACCACCGCTCAAGTGATTAATAGCAATAAAACGATAGCGACCACACCTTCTATTCCTTTAGAGGAACCAGCAAAAGAGACCTGTATATTTTCTGGTGGAGTGCCTGCGTTAACTTATGAATTACACGGCGGTCAAACACCCGTTTGTCAATTTGCTAATGGTAAACGTTGTAGTGAACAAGCGTTGATTGATGGTGCCTGTATTCCAGGTTAATACGCTTGGGGATATGCATAAATAAATGATAATTAGAAAAATAGGCGCTTAATGTCTGATTAAGCGCCTATTTTTGTGATGATAATAATCTATCTGCGCTCTATCTTTCTATAGCTAACAGTAGCGTATGTTAGTCTTTTTTGGAAAAAGAAGAGGTGACTTGGCTGATTAATACTAATAAACCAACAATAAAATAAGCAGAAAAGATAATTAACATCCATTGTGGCATTTCTAATGACAAGAACCGCCATTGGCTAACAGAACAATCCCCCGATGCTTGGAATACGGCAGGGAACCAATCTTGCAATGCAAACCAAGAAGGCAAGGTAACAAAGAAATCACAAGTTGCAAAAGGTGATGGATTAAGAATAAGTTGCGTATGTTCCCAAGCCAGTTCAATACCGCGGTATGAGGCATAAAGCCATAAAAAACTACCCGCCATGCGCATTAGTGTCAGTTTTGGCGAAGAAAAACCAATTAATGCGGCAACTAAGATCCCTAATACAGCAATGCGCTGATAAACACACATCACACAAGGCATTAATTCCATTCCGTACTGAAAATACAATGCCGCACCTTCAAGACCAATTGCCGTTAATGCCAGCAGTAACCATGAAAAACGACTTTGTGACCAGTGACGAAGAGCACTCAACATAACAATGTCCATGATAATATTGAAATAAGTTGTTATTCTGCCTAAAAACTAGACTAAAAAAAAGGTAAAATCTCTTATTTCACAAATATTTACATTAATAGGTGTTTTTATGAAAAAATAGGGCTTTTAAACATTAAAAGCCCTAAAAAATACTCATTTCATGATGGTTTTTTATGGAATAGCGATTAAGCCAATTTCATATAACCAATGTGTCATAGGCACGAGCCAGAATTCTACAGCAAGTAATCCTAACAGTGTCATAACGATGGTATAAGGAAGTGCCATCATCACCATACGTCCATAAGATAAGCGGATCAGCGGGGATAATGCAGAAGTTAATAAGAATAAGAAAGCCGCTTGTCCGTTTGGCGTTGCCACTGACGGTAAGTTAGTCCCAGTATTAATTGCGACACCAATATGTTCATATTGAGATTGGCTAATTAATCCTTCTTGCAATGCGCTTAATGCTTCACTGATATAGACCGTACCCACAAATACATTATCTGAAATGGCAGAAAGTAGGCCATTAAAGAGATAAAAGAGTGACAGTTGTGAAGATTCTGATGCCTGTAGAACAAATTGAATAATAGGACCAAATAGCTGTTGATCAATAATCACGGCAACAACGGAGAAGAATACTGTAAGTAATGCGGTGAAAGGCAGTGCTTCTTCAAAAGCTTTACCTAAAGCGTGCTCTTCAGTGATACCACAGAAAGTGGTGGCTAAGATAATAACAGAAAGACCAATAATACCGACCTCAGCAAGGTGTAAGGCCAGTGCAATAATTAACCAAATACCAATTAATGCTTGGATTAATAACTGGGCTTTTTCTTGTTGAGTTCGTTTTTCACTGTTCTTTTTATCGTAATCAGTGAGAACTTTACGCACTAATTCAGGTAGCTCGGCACCATAACCAAACAGCTTAAAGCGCTCAACCAAATAACATACTGCAAGTCCAGCAAAGAAAACGGGAATAGTAACGGGTGACATCCTGATAAAGAAGGTGACAAAATCCCATTCTAGGTGTTTTGCAATGATCAAGTTTTGTGGCTCACCAACCATCGTCATCACACCACCTAATGCTGTACCAACACCGGCATGCATCATTAAGCTACGTAAGAAAGCACGGAATTGTTCTAAGGTCTGTTTTTTCTCTGTGCTATCAATAAAGCCATCATTGCTTAACTCTGCATCAGCCTGGTTAGAGGCAAAGTTATGGTAGATGGAATAGAAGCCTAAAGAAACACTGATCACCACGGCAATCACGGTTAAAGCATCTAAAAAAGCAGATAAAAAGGCACTAGCAAAACAGAATGCTAATGATAATAAGCGTTTAGATCGAATAGAGAGGAGTAATTTTGTAAAAGCAAATAGAAGTAATTGCTTCATAAAATAAATACCCGCAACCATAAAGACCAGTAATAAAATGACTTCAAGGTTGTTGGCTATTTCATGACCTATTTGTTTCGGCGTTGTCATACCAATAATGACGGCCTCAATAGCAAGTAATCCCCCTGGTTGTAGCGGATAACATTTTAATGCCATGGCTAAAGTGAAGATAAACTCAACAACGAGTAGCCAGCCAGCAATGAAAGGGTCAACAAAGAAAAAAATCAGTGGGTTGATGATTAAAAAAGTAATAATAGCAAGCTTATACCAATCAGGGGAGTTCCCCATGAAATTTTTCAGTAATGCTTGTCTTATACTCATATCCATTATGTTTTTTATCCTCCGAATAGAGATTTTAGGCGCCTAAAATGCGCAATCTAGTCATAATACGCTCTAATCGCTGTGAAATTAAGCGTATTCGTAAATAATAAATTGATAAAACAGTGTCATGTTTTATGATGCCATTCACTATTTAGCGATGGTTGAGCTATATCAAAATTAAGCATTCTGATATTATCTTTTCTATTATTAGCAGAAAAAACGCTTCGGAAGAAATAAAAATATGGTTATTAAGGCTCAAAGCCCCGCAGGTTTTGCGGAAGAGTACATTGTTGAAAGTATTTGGAACAACCGTTTTCCACCAGGTTCTATTCTGCCCGCAGAACGTGAGCTTTCCGAATTAATTGGTGTGACAAGAACGACATTGAGAGAGGTTTTACAACGTTTAGCTCGTGATGGTTGGTTAACTATCCAGCATGGAAAACCAACCAAAGTGAATAACTTTTGGGAAACGTCAGGTCTTAATATTCTTGAAACTGTCGCGCGTCTTGATCATGATCGCGTGCCACAATTAATCGATAATTTATTAGCCGTAAGAACGAATATCTCAGCAATTTTTATTCGCACGGCATTTAAAAATAATCCAGAAAAATCCCTAGAAGTGCTGACTCATCAACTAACGACTGAAAATAGTGCTGATGAGTTTAGTGAGTTGGACTATAACATTTTCCGTGGTTTGGCATTTGCCAGCGGTAATCCTATTTATGGATTGATCTTAAACGGACTTAAGGGATTATATACCCGTGTAGGGCGTTATTATTTCTCTAATGTTCAGGCCAAAGAGTTGGCGCTATCATTTTATAAAAAATTGGCGTTGCTATGTGAACAAAAAGATACTGAGCACGTTATGGATTGCGTTCGCCAATACGGAAAAGAGAGTGGCATTATTTGGCATGAGCTCCAATCGCCACTACCTAGTGACTTAGAAGAAGTAAAACGTTAATTCATCGCGTTTATCCCGTCTTAACATCAGCATTGGATCTTATTGATCCAGTGCTGATTTTTTATTATCCAGAAAATGGTAGTAATAGAAATATGATGACTATTATTGGAGAAGTGAAAGAATAGCGGGCTAAAAACAGCAAGCCTAGTTTAACCATCCATTTTTAGGTGATACTTTAATTTGGCTATTTTTAGTAAAAAAAATTTGAAACATATCTCATCTTAATATTATATTCTGATAATAATAAGTTTTTTGGTTTTTCATAAAAATTCCATAATGGGTTTTTATTGGCTTATTTCATTTATATTTGAATAATATATTTATGTATTATTTTTATAAAAAGCGATAAATACTCTATCAATTTGATTTTTAAATAGAATTAATAATTGCTCTGCAAAACTAACACTGTTATTACTAATTAAATGTGATTTGACTCTAAAATTTGCTTTTTTGTGGTGCTAGATGATTATTCTGTGCTGGCTTTTTGTGTATGGAATATTATTCTTATGTTATATCAATGTAAATTATTTGGAGTCTAGCCATGAAAGTGATCATCTTAGGTGGCGGCGTTATTGGTGTAACAAGTGCGTGGTACTTAGTACAACAAGGGCATGAAGTCATTGTTGTCGATAGGCAAAGTAGTGCGGCAGAAGAGACGAGTGCAGGTAATGCAGGGCAAATATCTCCGGGTTATGCAACACCTTGGGGTGCTCCGGGTATTCCATTAAAAGCAGTAAAATGGATGTTTCAAAAACATGCACCTTTAGCGATCCGACCTGATGGCTCACTGTTCCAATTACGCTGGATGTGGCAAATGCTACGTAATTGTGATGCTTCTCATTATGCGATGAATAAGAGTCGTATGGTGCGTATTGCTGAGTATAGTCGTGATTGTATCCGTCAATTACGCCAAGATACCGGTATTGAATACGAAGGACGCCAAGGGGGAACGTTACAGCTATTTCGTGATCAAAAACAATTTGATAATGCCGCTAATGATATTGCTGTATTAAAGCAAGAAGGTGTGGCTTATGAACTGCTAACAGCCGAGCAACTAAAATCAGCAGAACCCGCTTTAGAGCATGTGAGTCATAAACTTACCGGAGGATTACGTCTTCCTAATGATGAAACGGGTGATTGCCAAATCTTTACTAAGAAACTGGCTAAAATGGCTGAAGAGGCCGGGGTTACCTTCTTATTTAATAAAGAAATAAAACACCTACTTTTTGATGGTGATAAAGTCACCGGTGTGCAATGCCATGATGGTTTATTAACCGCAGATCACTATGTTGTCGCCATGGGATCGTACTCGACTGAATTTTTGAAAAATAAAATCACAATTCCGGTTTATCCTTTAAAAGGCTATTCATTAACCATGCCTATTATTGATGCAAGCAGAGCACCAACATCCACTATTTTAGATGAAACATATAAGATTGCGGTGACTCGCTTTGATAATCGCATTCGTGTGGGCGGTATGGCGGAAGTGGTAGGTTTTAATTTGAATATTTTAAAATCACGTTGTGAAACGCTCAAAATGGTTGTTCAAGATCTCTATGAGGGTGGTGGTGATATCAGTAAAGCGACATTCTGGACAGGCTTAAGGCCAATGACGCCAGATGGTACACCGATAGTTGGGCCAACCGCATATCGTAATTTATCCCTAAATACGGGGCATGGTACATTAGGATGGACGATGGCATGTGGCTCAGGACAACTGTTAGCTGATTTAATATCAGGTAATAAAACGGCAATTGCTGCAGATGATCTCTCCGTGTTCCGTTATATCGATGGATTTAATACTAAATTGCTCCGTCCAGGGCAAAAACTTGACGCTGTTTATTAATTAAGGAGAGACGATGTCCAGACCTGCCAAAATTAGCATAAATTTAGATGCGCTGAGTCATAATCTTTCGGTGATCAAATCGAAAGCGCAGGGAAGTAAAGTATGGTCAGTGGTTAAAGCTGATGCTTATGGACATGGTCTTTCTTGTGTTTGGCCTGCATTAAGTCATACCGATGGTTTTGCCTTAATTGAATTAGATAAAGCAATTATGCTAAGAGAGCAAGGATGGGTAGGCCCCATTCTTTTGCTTGAAGGTTTTTTCAAACCAGATGATGTGTATTTATTAGAGCGTTATTCATTAACGACGGTTGTGCATGCTGATTGGCAATTTGAAGCCATTGAGCAAGCGCAATTAGAGCGGCCTATCAATATTTATCTGAAACTCAATAGTGGCATGAATCGGTTAGGTTACCGACCAGAAGACTATCAGCAAGCCATACAAAGAGCAAAACGCATAACTAATATTGGCTCTATTGTACAAATGTCCCATTTTGCCAATGCTGATACAGGGCTGAATATGGCGACACAAAAACAGATTATTGATAGCTCAATGGTAAATGATTTACCGCGCTGTTTAGCCAATTCTGCGGCTATTTTATTTGAACCACAAACCCATCATTCATGGGTTCGTCCCGGTATTATTTTATATGGTGTATCCCCCTCTGGGGTGTGGCAAGATATTGCTGATTTTGATTTGCAACCTGTGATGACCTTTAACAGTGAAGTATTAGCCATTCAGTCAGTAAAAAAAGGTGAGCAAATTGGTTATGGTAGCCGATATACCGCACAACGTGATATGAGAATTGCTGTTGTCGCTTGTGGTTATGCTGATGGTTATCCAAGGCATGCCCCAGATGGTACTCCCGTTATCGTTAAAGGACATAAAACACAATTAGTTGGGCGTATTTCAATGGATATGCTTACTATTGATGTAACCGACTTGCCGGATGTTGAACATGGAAGCCCTGTTGAGCTATGGGGAAATCAATTACCGGTTGATGAAGTTGCACTGGCTTGTGGCACTATTGGTTATGAATTACTGTGCGCTATTGCACCGCGAGTGGCGGTTGAAGTGACGATAAATGTAGCAAACTCTACTTTTTCTGATCTAAATGAAAGTTGTTAATAATCACTAAACTAGAATAAGCTTAAACTTATTTTGATTTGGTGATCCTATGAGTAACGGCATTACATTGCGTGTGAAAGGAAAGGTTCAAGGTGTTGGCTTTCGCCCCTTTGTTTGGCAATTAGCACATCATTTTGGTTTATTAGGGCAGGTGAGTAATGATAGCTTAGGAGTATTGATCCACTTAACGTTATCATCGCAAAATCAACACTTTATTAATGCATTAACAGCTCAATGTCCTCCTCTTGCACGCATTGAACGTATTGAACAAACACCTTATCAATGGGAGCAACTCCCCACGGACTTTACTATTGTAAAAAGTGGTGGTGGAGAAATGGATACACAAGTTGTACCTGATGCAGCGACTTGTCAGGCTTGTATTGATGAGTTGTTTGATCCACAAAATCGTCGTTATCACTATCCTTTTATAAACTGCACCCATTGCGGCCCCCGTTTTACTATTATAAAAAAAATGCCTTACGACAGGCCTTTTACCTCAATGTCTGCGTTTCCATTTTGTCCGACTTGCCAACATGAATATCAAGATCCCGCAGATAGGCGTTTTCATGCACAACCTAATGCCTGTCCTGTCTGTGGGCCTCATATTTGGTTGGCAGATCATCAAGGGCAACAACTTGCAATAAAAGAGCGGGCATTAACGCAAGCTTGTCAGGCGCTATTAGCGGGGAAAATTGTTGCTGTAAAAGGCATTGGTGGCTTTCATTTAGTCTGTGACGCACGCAATAGTGAAAGTGTTGCGCGTTTAAGAGCGCGTAAACATCGTCCAGCCAAACCACTTGCGGTGATGTTAACCGGGACTGAGCAGATCCAAAAACCGAGCGATAATGCCGAGTTTTACTCAAAAGTGATAGAAACATTAACCAGTACCGCAGCACCTATCGTACTTATTCCTAAAGAAATCGCCCCTATTTCATTAAGTGAACTGATTGCACCTGGATTAACAGAAGTAGGTGTTATGTTACCAGCTAATCCTTTGCAACATCTTCTCGCACATGAAACACAAATTCCATTAGTCATGACCTCTGGTAATGCGACGGGACACACTCCTGCATTAACCAATGAAGAGGCGTTAATTCAGCTTGGTGATATTGCAGAATTATTTCTAATGCATAATAGGGAGATTATACAAAGAGCGGACGATTCATTAGTGCGTATTGAAGATGGTCAGTGTGTGATGATCCGCCGTTCACGGGGTTATGTACCAGATGCTATCGCATTGCCAACCACTTTTGATGCACAACCTGCAATTTTGGCTTTAGGAGGGGATCTGAAAAATGTGTTTTGTCTCTTAAAAGAGCACCAAGCTATTATGGGGCCGCATTTAGGTGATTTAGATGATTTAAGTGTGAGGCAACAATTACTAAAATCACTCACGCTGTTTCAACAGATCTATCGTTTTACGCCCAAAGCGATTGCCATTGATGCTCATCCTAATTATATCAGCCATCAAATAGGTAAACAGCTAGCTGAACAGCAACATATTCCTGTTATAGAAGTTCCCCATCACCATGCACATATTGTCTCTTGCTTAGCAGAGCATGGACATACACAGCAACAAGGCGCAGTAATTGGTATAGCCCTTGATGGTCTAGGGTATGGACAAGATGGCTCTTTATGGGGAGGCGAGTGTTTGCTGGTGGATTATAAAAAATCTCAACGTATTGGCGGGCTACCTGCGGTTGCTATGCCGGGAGGAAATTTAGCTTCAATACAGCCTTGGCGAAATTGGTTCGCACATTTAGCTACTTTTACAAAAGATTGGCAAGGTAGTGTTATCACCCAAGCAATTCCGCTCACTGAGTTACAGATTTTGAGTAAGGCAGTGGCTCGTGGTTTAAATTCACCGCTAGCATCATCTTGTGGACGATTATTTGACGCAGTTGCTTGCTCTTTGGGATTATCACCTAAACAAATAAGCTGGGAAGGCGAAGCGGCATGCTACTTACAAAGCGCTGCGTTACAGTGTCACGTAGATCGGTATGCTGATATCATCAAGCAATATGGACATTTAATGCCTGTAAAAGATAAGCATGTTGATTTGTCCATTTTCTGGTCACAATGGGAAAGCATCACATTGAATACCAGTGAGAAGGCTTGGTTATTTCACTATTTATTAGCCGAAAGTTTGGGTGATATTGCTCTGCAAGCTGCGCAAGAACATCAGATTGATACTATTGTTTTAACAGGAGGGGTATTCAATAATATCTTACTTAAGGATCTGTTTAAGCAAAAATTAAACAATAAAAAGGTATTAACCCCTATGATATTGCCATCTGGTGATGGTGGAATTGCATTAGGACAAGCACTTATTGCCAGTCATTTTATGTAAAAAATAAAATGATTGTAATCTATTAGCTAACTTTTAGTGCACCATAACAACAGTCGTTTTTTGGTCACTGTTTTATCAAAGACAATATGGAAAATCATCGTGAGTAAAAAGAAAATTGTTATTTCTTTAGCCATAATCGCTGGATTGAGTACACCGACAGCCTTTGCGGGAGAATGGTCAATAGGGGGTTCTGTATTATCACAAGTAACACCTTATAAGGGTGCTAAATCTAAAGACTATTTATTACCTGTACCTTTGGTTAATTATCAATCTGAAAATTTCTATTTTGCGACATTAGCCGCAGGATATTATTTATGGAATTCACCGAAAGATCAGCTGTCTGTCGATGTTCACTATTACCCACAAGCATTTAAACCAAGTGACTCTGATGATGAGCAGATGAAAAAACTTAATCGTCGCCGTGATACCGTCATGGGTGGATTCACCTATAAACATCATGAGTCATGGGGAAGTTTACGAGGGATTATTTCAGGTGATCTTTTAGGTAAAAGTAATGGCATTATTGCTGATGCTGCTTACCTTTATCCTTTTGAACTAGGCAATTGGTCACTTCAACCGGGAATTGGTGCTGTTTGGGAAAATAAAAAGCAGAATCGTTACGCATATGGGATTAGTCAGGGAGAATCTCAGCGTAGTGGTTTAGCAGAATATCGACCAAATGATAGCTGGAGACCTTATGTTGAAATCTCAGCTAACTATAAGTTTGCTGAAAACTGGGATTTCTTCGCGATGGGACGAGTGGATCGCTTACCCAGCGAAGTTAAAGATAGCCCGATGGTAAATAAATCGGTAACGGCTATTTTATGGACAGGTGTCACTTATACTTTCTAACGGTAAAACGGTAAGTTAAGTTGCTTTCGATAACTAAAAGCTTCGAATTTGTTCGAAGCTTTTTTCGTTCGACAAAGTAGAGTGGCAAACTATTTTTCAGCAATATTTTTGCGTACGCGTATCACAGCAGATAAACGTCCAGGATGAACATTATCCGGCTTAAGTGGACGATGAATACGAGCTGTTTCAACACATGCCATTTTACGGTAACCACCTGAGCTCATATCTTTCATTGAACTGGCGAGTTCTGCACCTGGATTCCAACAAACGACATCACTGTGATGATAATGGTGAACCTCAATAGTACGATCCCAACCATCATCATGAATAAGATTAAAATCTTCAGGTTCAGTATAAAGTCTGTCAGTACGGCCGTTAAAGCGTAGGGCTGTTTCGTTGGTATAAACTTCTTTATCCGCCACTGTGTCAATATAGTGACTACCAAGGCCTGTAATGGAAACTTTATCGATATCACTGACATTAAAATAGGAGTGTAGCGCCGCAGTGGCTTCATAGTCACCGTATGACTCTAATTCAATTTCACAGGTATCACCTAATTTAAATCGAGCAATAACAGTAAATTCATGAGGCCAATACTTTTGAGTTTGTGCACTTTCTTTGAGTGTCATGGTGATAAGCACTCCGTCTTCTTGTTCAGAATGAGCACTAAATTCCCAAGGTAAGATACGTGCAAATCCATGGCTTGGGGTTCCCGCTGAGGCAAACCAAGGCCAACAAATAGGGATACCACCACGAATAGCAACACCGGGAGTAAATAAGGCATCTTCACTGAGCCACAAAACGGGATGCGTTTGTGCGGGTTGCCATGCGATAAGATGGGCACCTTGAAGACTAATAGCCGCACGTACTTTGGGGTGAGAGATCACCAGAATAGGGAGTTCACCTAATTGGCGTCGACTTAAGTAAGGTGATATTTGTTCAATAACCGGCAAAGAAAAAATTTTCTCATTCATTATTTTATAACCTTATGTCGCGGACTATTTGAATACAATAAACTGCCGAGTAAAAAAATAAAAGAGCCACCGAAAGGGTGGCTCTAAAATCAATCTTGGCTTTCTAAACTCTAATTATTTAGAGATATGAGAAATCAGATCTAGAACTTTGTTTGAATAACCAACTTCGTTATCGTACCAAGAAACTAATTTAACAAAGTTGTCATTCAGCGCGATACCTGCTTTAGCATCGAATACTGAAGTTAATACTTCACCGTTGAAGTCAGTTGAAACAACTGCATCTTCAGTGTAACCCAGAACGCCTTTCAGTTCGCCTTCGGCAGCTTCTTTGATTGCTTCACAGATTTGAGCATAAGTTGCTGGTTTTTCCAGACGTGCAGTTAAGTCAACAACAGAAACGTTAGGAGTAGGAACACGGAAAGACATACCAGTCAGTTTGCCATTCAGTTCAGGAATAACTTTACCTACTGCTTTAGCAGCACCAGTTGATGAAGGGATGATGTTTTGAGAAGCACCACGACCACCACGCCAGTCTTTCATTGAAGGACCATCAACAGTACGTTGAGTTGCAGTTGTTGCGTGAACAGTTGTCATCAGACCTTCAACGATACCGAATTTGTCGTTGATAACTTTTGCTAAAGGCGCTAAGCAGTTAGTTGTACAAGATGCGTTAGAAACGATATCTTGACCTGCATATGATTTGTGGTTTACACCCATAACGAACATAGGTGTGCTGTCTTTTGAAGGACCAGTCAGAACAACTTTTTTCGCACCAGCTTGGATGTGTTTACGTGCAGTTTCGTCAGTTAAGAACAGACCAGTTGCTTCAGCAACAACATCAACACCAATTTCGTTCCATTTCAGGTTTGCTGGATCTCTTTCTGATGTTACGCGGATGGTTTTACCATTAACAACGAGGTGGCCATCTTTTACTTCAACAGTACCGTTGAAACGACCATGAGTTGAATCGTATTTCAGCATGTATGCCATGTATTCTGCGTCTAACAGATCGTTAATACCTACGATTTCGATATCTGAACGTTCTTGTGCAGCACGGAAAACGATGCGGCCGATACGACCAAAACCATTAATACCTACTTTGATAGTCATATGTATTCCACCAGCTTTATTAGTGAATTAAAAAGTTGCTTCTAAAGTTACCAAAACCGCGCCAGTCGTCAAGCGGAATCGTGTCAATAATTGCAAAAAATCAATTAAAAAAACACTTTTTGCTTAAGGATTGGTCGTTTTAGATAAATATTACGCTGTGTATTATCGGGATCATTGCCGATAAATGAAGTTACCTTTGCTCCGTTATGTGAAATGTATCACATTTCAAAAACTAAAGATTACTCTCATTGATTTTAGACTATATTTTCCAGATTTGTTGTTAAATCTTTGTTATTATTTGCTGTTGTTTTAAAAAACATTTTTGTCAGTGTGAGGTGTTTATGAGCAATAATGAAAAAAAAGTGCATATTTCAAGTGATAACAATCACATTGATTTATCAAACCTCAATGAAATGCAGCATTATGTGACGCAACAGCGGGGTACTGAACCGCCGTTTAGTGGTAAATTATTACATAATAGAGAAACAGGTATTTATCATTGCTTATGTTGTTCTGCGCCTTTGTTTTATTCGGAAACTAAATTTGATGCAGGATGTGGCTGGCCAAGTTTTTATCAACCTGTAAGTGATGATGCAATTCTTTATCTTGATGATTTTTCGCATAATATGAAAAGAACAGAGATCCGCTGTCATCAATGTGGTGCTCATTTAGGGCATGTATTTAATGATGGCCCAGCACCGACAGGACAACGTTATTGTGTTAATTCTGCCTCTTTGGCATTTAGCAATACAGAAACAGGTGAAGTGCAAAAGGGCTAAATAGTCGCTATTAACAATAAATTAACAAATAAAAAAACGATTCAGCTTTTGCGTGGTAATTTGATATATGGAGCAATCAATGGAAGTTAATGATTTAATTTCAATGGTCACACCTGAGATTTATCAACGTCTTTCTACCGCAGTTGAGCTAGGTAAATGGCCAGACGGCGTTGCACTCACGGCAGAGCAAAAAGAGCATTGCATGCAAATTGTTCTCTTATGGCAAGCGCAGAATAACCATAATCCGGAACATATGACGGTTGGCACAAACGGACAAATTACGATGAAAAGCAAACAAGAGCTAAAAGCGCAATTTCAAGCTGAACGTTTAGCCACATTAACACCAATGGATGATGATTAAGACGTTTTTAAATTTAAATAATGAAAGTTAGCGTAACGGTGGTGATTTATTAGTTTATTATTTGGATAAATCACCACTTTTTAGTTCTACTATTCATACAAGTAGAGAATGATAATTGCTAATCATGTTGTTTATATTATTTGTCACTTTTAAGCATTGTTACTGAATCAACTAAAACTGCCCCATGTTGTTGCATTTGATTAAATGCGAGTTGGCTATCATCTGGTTGAATATTGACACCTCGACAACCATCCATAACCACTGATACTTGATAACCCAATTGTAATGCATCTAACACGGTAAATTTAACGCAATAATCAGTTGCTATCCCTAAAATGGTGAGATGCTCGATCTGCATGCTTTGTAAAAGAGTATGTAATCCTGTTTGATATTCATGGTCATTATCAAAAAAAGCACTATAACTATCGATAAGTCGATTTTGGCCTTTATAAATAATATGACTAATTAAATCATCTGTTAATAAGGGATGAAAGTCAGCGCCATGGCTATTTTGTACACAATGCACTGGCCACCAAACTTGTGGGCGGCCATTTAATTGGCCAATTTCGCCAACAACAGTACCTGAATTTTTTGCAAAGCTGAGATGATCTGCGGGATGCCAATCTTTACTCGCAATAATAGGACGCTGATGGCGTTGAAAATAATCAATAAGCCGATTTGCCGTATCTATGACGGTATCACTTTCCTTAACAGCCAATGCGCCATCGGTGCAGAAATCATTTTGTAGATCAACTAATAATAACGCTGAATTTTTCACAGGAGTTACCTTTGATTAGACCTAGTCGTCATCGTTTAATGTCATTTCACCACGGAGATTTTGTTGCATTAAACGGCAGATCTCAGTATAGCTATATTGCTGACTAAGTAGATAGTGGAGTTTAGTTAACGCTGCTTCAAAAGTCATATCATAACCACTGATCACCCCAACATCGGCGAGTGCTTGTCCTGTTGCATAGCCCCCCATATTGACACGACCAGAAATACATTGCGTTAGGTTAACCACGACAATACCGCGCTCAGTTGCTTCGCGTAGCGTTGATAACAAGGCGGGATGAGAAGGGGCATTACCCACACCATAAGAGCGCAAAATAAGTGCCTTAACGGGTTGCATTAAGATATTTTTCACCACCTCATCAGAAAGTCCCGGATATATTGTTACCACACCAATTGGTTGAGGGGTAATATGATGAGCAATAAACTCACCTTTTGGCTTAGGTAATGGGTTTATTTTAAACGTTTTAATATTAATGCCTGCTTCTAATAAAGGTGCACTATTAGGAGAAGCAAAAGCATTGAAGCCATCTGCATGTGCTTTTATCGCACGATTACCACGATACAGAGTATTGTTGAAAAACAGTGCAACTTCATTAATCGGATGATGTGCAGCAATATAGAGAGCATTTAATAGGTTAGTTTGTCCATCTGAGCGTAAAGCTTCTAATGGAATTTGAGAGCCGGTGACGATAACCGGTTTTGCCAGCCCCTCAAACATAAAGGAAAGTGCAGAAGCGGTAAATGCCATGGTATCGGTACCATGCAAGATGACAAAACCATCATAGTGGCAATAATTCTCGCTAATATCATCAGCGATAGATTGCCAATCTTCAGGGGTAATATTTGATGAATCAATTAAAGGAAGGTGCTCTTTGATTGTGAAATTGGGCATCTCTTCACGATGGAATTCGGGCATCTTAGCTAATTGGCGTTGTAAATGTCCTGATACAGGTATATAGCCGTGATCAGAATGTTGCATACCGATAGTTCCACCAGTATACACAACGTAAATGGATTTTTTTTGCATCAGACCTAACACTCTTATGAATTAAGCGATAAGAAAGAGTTGATTATAGGGGGTTTGCAGAATAAAAAAAGAAAGGGGAGACAAAAAGCACAATTGAAATACAGCAATTGATGTTTTAAATCATTATTTACACCATTTAGCAAAATAACTAAAAAATAATCAAAGGCTAAGATAATCCCGCCCATATTGAGCGGGAGCACACTTATTTATTGAATATCACCACAAGATAAACAATACGCATAGCGGTTTTGCGGATCGTTCATATTACGATAAAACTCAGTTTGTGTTTTAACTTCTTTAAATACCGGTGCAGGTAAATAGGCTTGTAATGGATCAGGAATAATGGCTTTTGCATTGGCCGATAAGCTCATTAATATTTGCTCTGATAAGCTTAATTCCGGTTTCATCCAATCAATGACTGGTTGTTTGATTTTTGCCATGGTTGCTGCTGCATTAATAGCATCATCGAAATCACCAAATTCATCAACTAATCCTACTTGTTTAGCATCAACGCCAACCCAAACACGACCTTGCGCAATACGATCAACTTGTGCCGGTGTTTTATTACGTGATTCAGCTACTAATTTCAGGAATGTTTTATAGCCACTTTCAATATTAAGTTGGAATAGCTCTGAAAAATCTTCTGGTAATTTATTGGTTACCGAAAGCCCTGCAAGAGGTGATGTACTCACGCCATCACTATGCACACCTATTGATTCTAAGCTATTTTCAAAGGTATTGATGACACCAAATATACCAATAGAGCCTGTTAATGTTGAAGGGCTAGCGATAATTTTACTCGCAGGTGTAGAGATCCAATATCCCCCTGATGCAGCCATTCCGCCCATTGAAACCACGACATGTTTTTTCTCTTGTTTAAAGGCGGCTATTTCACTGCGGATCTGCTCAGATGCAGACACACTACCACCGGGGCTATTAACTCGTAATACTAATGCTCTAATATTAGGATTTAAACGCGCTTGACGGATTTGATTAGCAATGGTTGAACCACCTGCGGAGCCAGGAATGCTTTCACCATCAATAATTGCGCCTTGAACGACCACAACCGCAATATTGCCGTCTTCGTTTTCTGGGGCGAATGCGGTGAGGTTATCAGCATAATCATAAATACTAATATTGTTAAACTGCTTAGCTTCATGATCCCATTGAAAGGTCTCTTTCATATCCGCTTCAAATTGGGCATAAGAGCTAACAGTATCGACCAATTTGCGATTAAGTGCATAAGTAGCATTATCGCCATCGGCTTTACGTAACTCGACAATCATCTCTTTTGCACCAGGGAAAACATCTTCCTTGGTAATACTACGATTTTCTGCAACTTGCGTTAAATAATTAGACCAGAGTACGGAAACTAATCGACTAGATGCGGCTCGGGCTTCATCAGACATATTATCGCGCATCAGCGGTTCAACAGCTGATTTATAGGTTCCTACACGGAATATATGGGTATTAACTTTAAGTTTTTCTAATAGCGATTTGTAATAGAGATTACTAAAACCTAAACCATAAATACCCACAGCACCTTGTGATGCTAAATAAATTTTATCTGCATAAGAGGCTAAGTAATATTGCGGTTGGCTATAATAACCACTAATCGCATAGATAGGTTTACCTGTTTTTTTAAATTCAGTCAGCGCTTTACCAACATAATTGAGTGAAGGTTGGTCTGCCCCAGCAAATTCGTCAAGTTTTAGTACCATTCCTTTAATTTTGGGGTCAGTCGCTGCTTTGCGTAAGGTATCAACGACTTCGAATAACGAATTTTCTTGTAACTGGCTACCCGAAACACCCAAAAGCTCTCGGCTCATTTGCCCTAAAGGATTTTGGTTAGCTGTTTGGTCAACAATAACTCCTTTTAAATCAACCAGTAATGCACCTTGGTAATCGGTAGGTTTTTGCGTTTCTTGGACGATGAAATAGAGTCCTACACCCATAAAAAGTAGAAAGAAGAAAATAACGTTTAAGATTAGTTTCCTGATAAAGTTAATCGCCTGCCAACTAAATCGAAAAATAGTACCGATTAACTCCATAATTTTACTCATATTATCTCCACATCATGTAAAGCTAAAAATTAATCCTAAACAGTTATGCTAGAATTGATGGTAAAGGTTTAAGTTTCTATTATTAAAGTATTTATTTCAATATTGAGCGACTCAAGAAATTAGCTGTATAGCCACAACATACCTTATTTACATGAGAGTATGCCTTGCAGGTGAACAATAGACAGCAAAGGTCACGGCTATTTTTAGAATAAAAAACGCTAATATTCCCTACATCTCACTTCGATCCTTTAATAACAAAACTCGATTGACTACTTAGACTGCAAATATTTAAACACCATTCTAATATAGCGACTAGCGAAAGTCTGTCACGTATTTTATTGCGCTTGGGCAGTGTATTACACCTAAAAGCTAACACATTCATATTTTGAACAAACGCTCAATATTGGCTTAAGTACAATCCTATTTTAGCTAAAAATATCCGCTTAAATTTCTCGGTGGTGGTAATATAACATTTTGTTATACTGCGAATTGATAACAACTGTCTATCCCTGCCCTTAAGGGATTTTGCTACAATAATACTGACAGGAGAATACAAAAATGGATGCATTAACACTGCTTTTAAATCGACGTTCAGCGTCTCGACTGACTACTCCAGCCCCAAATAACCAACAGCTTGAAGCTATTTTACAAGCAGGTATGAGAGCCCCCGATCATGGCGCCCTTAAACCTTGGCACTTTGTCGTGATGAAAGAGGATGGTATTGAGCGTTTTAGCCAATTATTACATAAAGCGGCGGTGGTGAGTCAACTAGGTGCTGAGGTAGAAGAAAAAGCAAAAAACGCACCTTTTCGTGCACCTTTAATTATTATCGTGATTGCCAAAGTTAAAGCGCATCCTAAAGTTCCTGAATGGGAGCAAATTGTTGCGGCAGGCTGTTGTGTTCAGGCGATGCAAATGGCTGCAGTGGCACAAGGTTATAGTGGTATTTGGCGTTCAGGCTCTTGGACTCATGATCCAGTGGTAAGAGCGGGATTAGGTTGTGGAGAGCATGACCATATTGTTGGTTTCTTATATCTTGGTACTCCCGCATTGAAAGCACCTACAACGGTTTCTCCTGCTGATTTAACTGATTTTGTGACTTATTTTTAAAAGGATGACATGTTATGTCTGAAGCAATTCGTTTAACACAATACAGTCATGGTGCCGGATGTGGCTGCAAAATTTCACCAAAAGTTTTGGAAACGATTTTACATAGTGAACAGGCTAAGTTTCACGATCCCCATTTATTGGTTGGTAATGAAACGAAAGATGATGCCGCTGTTTATGATTTAGGTAATGGCACTGGAATTATCAGTACCACTGATTTTTTTATGCCAATTGTTGATAACCCCTATGACTTTGGGCGTATTGCGGCGACTAATGCGATTAGTGATATTTTCGCTATGGGGGGTAAACCTATTATGGCAATAGCAATTTTAGGTTGGCCAATTGATAAACTTGCGCCTGAAATTGCTCGTGAAGTTATCGAAGGTGGGCGAGCCGCCTGTCAAGAAGCGGGGATTTCCCTTGCTGGTGGGCATTCGATTGATGCCCCTGAGCCTATTTTTGGTTTAGCGGTAACGGGCGTTGTACCGGTGAGTAAAATTAAGAAAAACAGTGCTGCTAAAGCAGGATGCCAACTTTTTTTAACTAAACCTTTAGGTATTGGGGTATTAACTACCGCAGAGAAAAAAGGCTTATTAAAACCTGAGCATCAGGGCCTAGCTACTGAAATTATGTGCCGTATGAATAAAGCCGGTACTGATTTTTCTGATATTGAAGGGGTCACGGCAATGACCGATGTGACAGGTTTTGGTCTATTAGGTCACCTTAGCGAGATTTGTGAAGGCTCTGGATTACAAGCCACTATTCACTTTTCACAAGTACCACGATTACCTGAAGTAGAAGCGTATATAGAGCAAGGATGTGTACCGGGCGGTACTGGACGTAATTTTGAAAGTTATGGCCATTTGATTGGTAATATCAGCGAAATGCAACGTAAATTATTATGTGATCCGCAAACTTCAGGTGGCTTATTACTGGCAGTACAGCCAGAAGCCGTTGAGCAAGTAAAAGAAGTTGCTAAACGCTTTAATATTGATTTGACCTCGATCGGTGAATTAACAGAGCCGAAAGCAGGAAGAGCGTTAATCGAAGTGACAAACTAACGTAATGAGATTATTTATTGCAGAAAAACCCAGCCTTGCTCGAGCTATTGCTGATGTATTACCAAAACCGCATAAACGTGGTGATGGTTTTATTGTTTGTGGTGATAACCAGTATGTGACGTGGTGTGTTGGTCATTTACTTGAGCAGGCTGAGCCGGATGCATATGATCCGCGCTATGCGCGTTGGTCGTTAGATGATTTGCCCATTATTCCGAATAAATGGCAACTCAAACCGCGCGCTGATGTGAAAAAACAGCTAGAGACGATCAACACATTACTAAAACAAGCCGATGAAGTGATCCACGCAGGAGACCCCGATCGCGAAGGGCAACTGTTAGTAGATGAAGTACTTAATTACCTTAATATTAGTGATGCTCAAAGGAAACAGGCACGCCGCTGCCTGATTAACGATTTAAACCCCGCCGCGGTATCTCGAGCAATTGATAAGCTCCGCTACAATCATGAATTTATTCCATTATGTGTTTCTGCCTTAGCAAGAGCGAGGGCGGATTGGCTATATGGCATTAACATGACACGCGCTTACACGTTATTAGGACAGCGCAATGGTTACCAAGGCGTACTTTCTGTTGGGCGAGTACAAACCCCGGTGCTAGGTTTAGTCGTACGCCGTGATGAAGAAATTGAAAACTTTGTACCGAAAGATTTTTTTGAAGTCAAAGCGCATATCGTTACTCCTGCAGATGAGCGATTTACCGCTATTTGGCAGCCGAGTGAACACTGCGAGCCTTGGCAAGATGAAGAAGGGCGTTTATTACATCGCAAATTAGCAGAGCATGTTGTTGATAGAATAGCTGGCAAGCCTGCTAATGTTACCGATTATCAAGATAAACAAGAGTCTGAAATAGCACCTTTGCCTTTTTCATTATCTGCTTTACAAATTGAAGCGGCGAAACGCTTTGGTTTAAGCGCTCAACAAGTGTTAGACACATGTCAACGCTTATATGAAACGCATAAACTTATTACTTATCCACGCTCCGATAGTCGCTATCTGCCTGATGAACACTTTGCTGGGCGTCATGCGGTGATGAATGCCATTAGTGTGCATGATAATAGTCTTTTACCACAAGAAACATTAGATATTGATAAAAAGAACCGTTGCTGGGATGACAAGAAAGTAGATGCGCACCATGCCATTATTCCTACTGCGAAAACAGGTAATATTTCATTAAGTGAAAATGAAAAGAATATTTACTATTTGATCGCCCGACAATATCTAATGCAATTTATGCCAGATGCGGTGTACCGCAAATGTGTGATTGAACTCGATATTGAGAATGGAAAGTTTATTGCTAAGGCACGATTTTTAGCACAAGCCGGCTGGCGTACCTTATTAGGTAGTAAAGAGCAAGATGCGGAAAATGATGGTAGCGCCTTACCTATTGTGGCTAAAGGTGATGAGTTACTTTGTGAAAAAGGCGAAATTGTTGCCAAGCAGACCCAACCACCAAGACCTTTTACAGATGCTACGCTACTTTCGGCTATGACCGGTATTGCACGTTTTGTGCAAGACAAAGAGCTAAAGAAAATCCTAAGAGCGACGGATGGGCTAGGTACTGAAGCGACTAGGGCTGGTATTATTGAATTACTGTTTAAACGCGGCTTTCTGCAAAAGAAAGGGCGAGCTATCAACTCGACACCAGCAGGAAGAGCATTAATTCATGTTTTGCCAGATATGGCGACATTACCCGATATGACCGCTCATTGGGAATCAATATTAACGCAAATTAGTGAGAAGCAATTTAAGTATCAAGATTTTATGATGCCATTAAGTAACACACTATTTGAATTAATTACTCAAGCTAAACGTCGTCCTAATATTCAAGCATTTAGAAACCTGCCTGCGCCTGCGCAGAATAAAAAACGTAAAGGTGCGACGAAAAAAAGTGCACAAGGGAAAAGTCGTTCAGCGCAGTCTCAATCTACGAATCGCAATATAAAGAGTGATGCTTAGTTGATTGTGTAAGACGCTAACTAATATATAAATAAACCCCACTTTTAATCTATTTAAAGTGGGGTTTATCAATAAGGGAGGAGAGGGAATTAAAGCTTAAACTCGGCCCAAACAGGTGCGTGATCGGAAGGTTTTTCCATCGCACGAATATCGTAGTCAATGCCGGTTGAAATACAATTATCTGCTAAGCAACGACTTGCTAGCAGTAAATCGATACGTAAGCCTCGGTTATCATCAAAGCCTTTTGAGCGATAATCAAACCAAGAAAATTGGTCTTCGACTTCAGGATGTTGGGCGCGGTAAGTATCGGTTAATCCCCAACCCATAAGCGTTGCTAACCACTCTCGCTCTTCCGGTAAAAATGAACATTTACCCATTTTTAGCCAACGTTTCATATTATTTTCGCCGATACCGATATCTTTATCGGTTGGGCTAATATTTAAATCCCCCATAATCAGTACGGGAGAGGAAGGCGTTAAGCTGGTGGTCAGATACTGCTGTAGATCAGCATAGAATTTTGCTTTAGCAGGGAATTTTGTCTCATGATCACGACTTTCACCTTGAGGGAAATAACCATTCATTACCGTTAATAATCCAGCGGGGGTTTCAATGTCCGCCATGATCATACGACGCTGAGCTTCTTCACCATCACCAGGGAATCCTTTACGTACCGCGACAGGTTTCGCCTTAGTTAACAAAGCCACACCATAATGGCCTTTCTGTCCATGATAAAAAACGTGGTAGCCCAAGGCACTGACAGTTTCTAATGGAAACATATCATCATGAACTTTTGTTTCTTGCAGTCCAATAACATCGGGTTGGTGTTTTTCTACAATGGCTTCGAGCTGATGAGGGCGAGCACGTAATCCATTAATATTGAATGAGACAAATTTCATGTGACTATAACCATTTATAGATTGAATAATAGGATAACTTATACTAACAGGATAATGAAATAAATGTAAGTCGGTTACATGCCAATGTTAATACCTGTCATCGAGATATAATCGCGTGATATAGATAAATCGTAGCCAAATAGCAAAATGTATGGCAACTAATAATATTAATAAGTTTATGCCTAACAAAAAATATTAATTAAATAAAGTAGAAACATAAACTATTCTTTGATAGAAGAATATAAGTATTATCATTTTTTATATGTAAAGCAAAATGACAGAATAAAAATATCAATTGAACTATAAATTATATTTATAGGAGGTGAAGATAATTAAAAATAATATTTATTTCGCATGGATTTCTTTCAGTTAAT
>NZ_CAWQOK010000072.1:0-25214 GCF_963896075.1 Proteus sp. G4415 | reverse complement strand
ATATGTCCGCAAAATTAACCCGCAAAAAACTTGCATTTATCGGGGTAATTATTGCCCTTATTGCCGTCTATTTTCTCTTTATTCAAAAACCCAAAGTGGAATATCTCCCCGGTAATTTACATGGTTTTAATCATGTGAAGGGAACTTCGGTTAATTGGTTTAAAGTTAATGGTAATTATGGCTGAGGGGCTATGGGAACTTGTTGCATTATGGTGCCAAGAAAATGGACACCGAATCAAACCGTATTAGTGGAATGGGAAGTCGACCCTAATGCCTATCCCACAGATTCGCCCGGTGTAACTGATCCTAAATTTGATGCCTATATGGAAAAACACAAAGCCAATTATCGCCATTACAGTAAAGTTGTTGAAATTCCCCAATATGACGAACCTTGTAGCGTAAAGGTCCACTTTCTGCCTTGCCAAGAAGTGAAAATTACTCTTTCTTGTTATGCAACCAATCACCCTGATTACCCTATTAAAGAGCCAAGTTTTATGGAGGAGCCTGCAATATGTCCATAAATATACTCACTAATAAACAACTTCATTTCGCACTTATCCATACCATTAAAGCTAGTTTAAACAATCAGCATGTAACTAAAGGTGCTCCTTGCTGGGCTCCCCCCCATTTTCCTAATCAAGGGCGTTTGGCACTAACTGCTCAACAAATAAAAGAGAATATTAAAAAGATTGAGGCGGAAGAAATTAAGCATAGACAAAACATCACAAAAAAAGAAGCCATTCAATGTTGCAAAAGCCTACACGCTAGCTTTTTTTTTGATGGCACCAATAACAATAACAAAAATGATACAGATAAAGCAGATCCACCACACCCTACAAATGTGGCAAAACTTTATCACGCCAGTTCTCCAGATATAAAAGAAGTAATGGATAAAGGGTTTTATGCTTATTATATGCCGGGAGTAGGTACCCCCTTTCCTGAAATTAAAACTTACGAATATTACAGTTCAGGGTTAACCTATGCAACGGGGGGCCAAGCCCGTATACACTGGGCACTTATTCAAATATACAATACGCTATATCATGCTGTAATAGGTCATGAACTTACTTTAGCTGAAATGCGTTCATTACTGTTAAAAATGAATGATGCGAATAGCTATAATCCAGCTAATATTTTATTAGAACCATTTAGAGCTATCAGAAATAAAATTATAAAAAATAAGCCTAAACTGGTTGCTCTAAAATTATATATTTATGGCTTTTCTCGAGGTGCAGCAGAAGCCAGAACATTTGTCTATTGGTTAGATAAGTTTCTTACTTATTTATATACACAAGCTCCTTCATTAAGACCTTTAATGTTTCCCAAAGGAACTATCTATGGCATTCCTGTTTCTGTTGAATTTTTAGGTGTATTTGATACCGTACCCGCTGTTGGAATAGCTAATGTTATACCTATGTTTACTGGTCATAATGGCTGGGCAAATGGCACCCAACAGTTACCCAAATCAGATTTAATTAAAAACTGTTATCATTTTATGGCAGCTCATGAACAACGCCAATCCTTTGCTGTCGATTCAATCCGTACCCCCGAAGGAAATTACCCCCCTAATACCATAGAGGTGATTTACCCAGGAATGCACTCTGATGTGGGCGGTGGTTATCCTCCTGGAGATCAAGGTAAAGCTTTAGCTGGTCATGGTGAGCTTATCTCTCAAATTACATTACATGATATGTATGCAGCAGCAATAGATGCTGGAGCACCTTTAGCATTAAGCAAAGAGTCTTTTTTATTATTATCGCAACAACAACAACATTTTTATAATTTCAGATTGATGGAACAATTTATATTAGATGAATTTAAAATATCAAATTCTATAATTAATAAATTCAATGCATGGCGAGAACAAACACTATCGGAAATAACACAAGAACAACAAAGTGATAATATAAAATCTTATCTTCCTAACCGTTTTATTAGTACTGATATCGAAAGTATTATTGAATACCAACTTATTTTAATTACTGCATGGCGTATTGGGCGTTATGCCTCACCTCGAGATTCAGCAATGAATCTTACACAGCAAGATTTCTTTAAAAATGCGTCACAGCATGCAGATATAAAAGTACAACCGTATGAGCCAGGATTTAGCCAGCAAGCCAGCACTGTTCTAGCAAAAGAATATTCGCAAATAGAAAATCAAATAGCCGAAACTCGCAAAAAAAGAGAGGATGAGCAAAAAAAATATAGTGATCTCAGTAATTGGCTCCCCCCCACAGAACATATAGGTCGACCTTTGTTTGATGCAACCAATGCAAGAGGTCAATTTTGGGAGGCGTCTTTAGAATTTAAAGCCGACTTTAATGACTTACCTCGCCCTTTACCTTTAATTCAAATGACACTTAATACAAAAAAAACTTGTCAGGCAATTGATTATTATCACTCTATAGATAATCCTTATTATCAGCCAGATACTACTTGTGATTCGCTACCTGATAATAACTTTCCTGTTGATGTTGTAGGAACTGCAATTGTTTTAAGGAATTTAGATGGTACGGCAAAAGAATATGTTCATGTAACTACTTATCAAGATGAACGTTATGAATATTTAAGTTTAATAGAAAAAAGTAAAGAAATATATTCAATTTTAGAGCCTATTTTAATTAAAAATGATAACGATACTGAATTAGGGAAGATAGTAGATCTTTTTGATAATCATATACATGATTCCCGCGCTTGGTTTATGCATTCTGAGAGTGGACTTCGAGAGCCTTTTGGTAGTTATTTTTTATCTCGTATGATCTATTTTGGTGACAAGTGGAGTAAATCCATGAAGATTTTATCTATCGATGAATTTATCCATCGAGATGAAAATAATAAAAAATATATAAAGCTTAATTATTTGCCTACTTATGGTTTAGAACTTATCAGTAAAAATAATGGTAGTGAGCTTAAAAACAAACAGTTATTTCAAACCAATGAGGTTACAAAAGTAATAAATAAACTTAATGAGGTTAAAAAGCACCAAAATACACAAAACATATCATCTTCATTAAATAGTTATATTAATACTTAATAATATTCAATAACTCTTTTATAAGGATAAATACCGAAAGTTTGTTAATAATCAACAAACGGGATGTGTTTATATATTCAGCTATGAATTTAAAAAAAACAACTCAGGCTCTACTTAATGGACAAAATCGCTATCATCTTAATGTGCAAGGATGTGATGTTTTATTTGATGTAGAACATTTTACCGGACGTGAGGCAATAAGTGATACCTATCATTATCAAGTTACCTTTACTTGCCAAGCTCAAGATTTGCAACCTCAACAACTGTTGCGCCGCAGTGCCACTCTCTCCTTTACCCCTCCTATCAATAGTATGGCCGACTTAGTCACTCAAGAGCCGATTACCAAGCAGGTTCATGGTGTTATCACGCAATTTCGCCGTCTATCTGGCTCTGTGGATGAAGCGCGTTATCAATTAGTGATTGAGCCTACCTTTGCCTTATTGCGACATCAAATTCGTACCCACCGATTTTTTCTTAATCAATCGGTACCCGATGTCGTCAGCCAAATTTTACGTGAGCATAATTTTAAAGATTGGGAATTTGAGTTTATCTTAAAACATGAATATCCCAAACGTGAACAAATCAACCAATATAACGAAAGTGATCGCCAATTTATTGAACGGCTATTAAGTGAAGTAGGGATTTTTTACTCTTTTTATTTGCAAGAGCAAACTCAAACGGAAGTGATCCGCTTTGCCGATCGACAAAGTGCTTATATTTTTGATAAAAACTTACCACTCAATAGCCCCTCAGGCATGAGTGATAGCCATCAAGAAAGCGTATGGGGATTATCGCTACATCATCAAGTTGTTGAGCAAAATGTCTTTACAAAAGATTATAACCACCGCCTGGCACAAGACACGCTAATTTCTGCTGTAGCGGATATGACCCGCGGTGAAGGAGAGGATATTCATTATGGTGAAGTTTATCATTATAAAGCTAGACATCTTACTCGTGGTGATAAACTGACCCCTGAAGCCGAAACAGCCAACTTCTGGGCAAGACTTGATCATGAGCGTTTTCTTACTCATCAAACGCGCTTAAAAGGCGAGAGTAATGCGGATTTCTTATCACCATTACAAGTGCTCACCATTACGGATAACAGTTTAACTTCCTCATTACCTACCGTATTTCAATCACCCATTTTAATCACACGGTTACGCTTTAGTGGCGGACGAGAAAAAGCACTACAAGTACGATTTAACGCGGTTCCTTACAGTGAAACACTGTGCTGGCGACCAGCGCTTAAGCCTCGTCCAGTCATTACCGGAACACTTACTGCACGCATTACCAGTGCTAAAGATAACGATATCTACGCTCATCAAAACGAAGATGGGTTTTATTGGGTAAAATTTGATGCAGATCGTGATGAAAAACCGATGGGCTATGAGAGCATGCCAGTGCGGCTTGCAAAACCTTATGCTGGCGATACTTACGGTATGCACTTTCCGTTAATTCAAGGCACGGAAGTCGCCATTGCCTTCCATGAAGGCGATCCTGACCGCCCTTATATTGCCCATGCATTGCATGATTCTCGTCATCCTGACCATATCACCGATAAAAATAACACCCGCAATGTTATTCGTACTCCAGCAAACAACAAACTGCGAATGGAAGATAAACGCGGTGAAGAGCATATCAAGCTTAGTAGCGAATATGGCGGTAAATCTCAATTAAATTTAGGACATATTGTCGATGCCAATCGTGATAAACGTGGCGAAGGTTTCGAGTTACGTACAGACAGTTGGGGAGCAATAAGAGCAGGTAAAGGATTATTTATTAGTGCTGATAATCAAGCCAAAGCAGGTGGTGAAGTACTAGGAATGGAGCCAGCAATATCTCTGGTTAAAGGTGCAATTAACCAATTAGATGATTGCAGAGAAATCACTCAAGCACATCACAATCTCCAGCCAGAAAAAGAAGGATTAGATAATCTTTTAAAAAATACTGATAAATTAGCCTCACCCTCTATTCTTATGCATGGGCCTGAAGGGATAGGTATTGTTACTGATGAAACACTTCTTATGCAAAGTGTTGAAGCGCTTTATGCGCAAACTAAAGGTGAAATGCATCTATCAAGCACTCAAAAAATAGCCATTAATGCATATCAACAAATCTCAATGTTGTCTCAAAAAGAGGGTGTCCGCATTGTCTCAGGCAAAGGACCTTTCGAACTAGAATCACACGGCGATATCTTTGAAGCAACAGCGCTTAAAGATATTACAGTGCAATCCACCCAAGGTCATATTCAGCTAACTGCCAAAAATGGAATTACTTTAGGCTGTGGTGGTGGATATATAAAAATTATGCCTGATGGACAAATCGAAATTCACACTCCTAGCCGTTTAAGCTTAAAAGGACAACATGTTTGGAGTGAGCCGGCTAGTGAAGATTTTCCTTTACCCGATCTTCCTCAATCTGTTTGTAAAGAGTGTTTAAAAAAAGCACAAGAAAACGCTATGGGAGTTGTTATCCGTGAATAAAATCTCGCCATCCAAAGACATTACAATGCAATGGATAAAACAGTTAAAACTCATTACTGAAAAAACACACCTTGATTATATAGACATTATTGTTGACCAATCGGGATTAGAGACCCCTATCGTCCCAGCGTTAATCAAAATGGATAATGAGATCAGATGGTTTTCCCTTTTCACTAATATGCCTGAAGAAGGCTTTTTAGAACAAGCACCTCTGCTTATTCGTATAGAATGGAATAAGAGTACACATTTAATTTTATTAGAGGAGCTATTTGAATTACTTTACTCAGAGCCTCGATTATTAATAACATCCACCCCCCTTCCATTTAATATGTTATCTACTTTTTTACTTTCTCTTTCAGAAGTCGAATGGGGATTTAAGTCTTGTTTACTTCGTTTTTATGATACGAGAGTATTCCCAACATTAATAAAAAATATTCTGACCACAGAACAACAAAAAAGATTTACTGATATTACGTTTATTTGGGGTTGGTTAGATAGAGACAATGAGATGAGTTGGTTATTAGGCAGTTATCAGCCTGATATTGAAGAACAATCATTTCCAATAATGCAGTTTAATGATGAACAAATTAATAAAATTGGGTGTATAAGTGATGCAGAAGAACTAATGGCTTATACCGAGTTTGCAGATCTATCGATAACTAAAGAAAAAAACTTCACTCAATTATACCAATGGGCTATTCAAGCAGATAATAGTGATTTTATAGGAACAT
Organism: Proteus sp. G4415; assembly: GCF_963896075.1. Lineage (NCBI taxonomy): Bacteria > Pseudomonadati > Pseudomonadota > Gammaproteobacteria > Enterobacterales > Morganellaceae > Proteus > Proteus sp. G4415. The sequence goes on along the minus strand of NZ_CAWQOK010000072.1, from coordinate 18,966 downwards.
TAGAAGAGTATATTCGAAATCACACTGCTAAAGTTTAAATACTATTTTTCTTTTTATTTAACTCACTTCTTAAAGAAATAAATAATGAAAAAGATTATTAGAGTAGGTGATACCTTAAAACCCTATGGGGGCTGTGTACTCACTGGTAAATATTCTGCTTATGGTAAACCTGTCGCCTGCGTTGGTGACCAAGTAAAATGTAATAAACATGGTGATGGCTATATTATTGAAGGAGCTTCAAATTCAACGATTAATGGTAAACCCGTTGCATTAGATGAGCATCATTGTTCTTGTGGTTGTACCTTAGTGAGTTCTCTTTTTCAAATGGATATTAAACCTTAACTTCATATCTCTTTTAATATGAATGAGCCGGCTGTATGTCCAAGAAAATAAAACAACGCTTCGCCCACTGGGTACTTGCTGGGGGACTTAGTGTCACGCTACTGCTTACGGGCTGTGTCGGGGCTTTTAGTCTGGCACCCAAACCTCAACCCCTTGCCGCCGGTATTCAAGGATTTAACCACACCCAATACAGTATTACCGGTTTTACGATTAACGAAGGCTACGGCAGTATCGGGGGCACCGTCTGTTGTGTACTGCTTCCCGAACAATGGCGACCGGATTTAGTCGCCCATATTAAGTGGGATAAATTAGATAAAAGTAAACTCTCTCCTTCCCCTGATTTTGATCAGGTTGAAGCCTATAACCGCTGGGAAAAAGAACTAGACCGATATACGACTTATCATGAAGCTTGGGTACCGATCCCGCAATATGATGAAGAAGTTTGCGGTGTTGATGTCCATTTTCTGCCTTGTAATGAAGTGAAAATCACCACCTCTTGTTATAGCTACGGTGATCCTGAATACCCGATTAATGAACCGCATAATATGAAGGAGCCGGCTGTATGTCCGATAAAATAAAACAACGCGTCGCCCACGGGATACTTGCTGGGGGACTTAGTATCACACTACTGCTTACGGGCTGTGTCGGCGCTTTTAGTCTGGCCCCAAAACCTCAACCCCTTGCAGCCGGCATTCAAGGATTTAACCACACCCAATACAGTATTACCGGTTTTACGATTAACGAAGGCTACGGCAGTATCGGGGGCACCGTCTGTTGTGTACTGCTTCCCGAACAATGGCGACCTGATTTAGTCGCCCATATCGAATGGAAAAAAGTGGATAAAAGTAAACTTCCCCCTCCGCCTAAACTTACTCACGCAGAAGCCTTCAAGAAATGGGAACAATTGGTTCACGACAACACCTCGCGCCATGAAGCTTGGGTACCGATCCCGCAATATGATGAACCTTGTAGCGTTAAAGTCCATTTTCTGCCTTGTAATGAAGTGAAAATCACCACCTCTTGTTATAGCTATTATGACCCCGAGTATCCCATCACTGAGCCCATGAAAATGAAGGAGCCGGCAGTATGTCCGATAAAATAATACTTGAACCTGTTTGGGTACCAAACCATTTCCCCGAAGATGGCCGATTAGAGCTAACTCCACAACAAATCGAAAAAAATTATAAACAGCGACAAAAGGAAAAAAGAGCGCACCGTGCAAGTCTTGAGGCTGTCACGAACAATTGTTGCCGAACATTGCATATCAGTTTCTTTTTTGATGGTACTAATAATAATCGTAAAGAAGATATGGAAGCAAAGCCAGAAACAGCCACTAATATTACCCGCTTATTTGAAGCGACCCGTGAAGACGCTGAAGATAAAGGTAAAAAAGAAAGAGAGTACTTTAGATATTATATGCCCGGTGTTGGTACCGCCTTCCCTGAAATTGGTGAATATAATTTCACCACCACAGGTCTAATGTATGCAACCGGTGGCGAAAATCGCCTTAATTGGGCATTATTAATGCTTGCCAATACGTTAATTACCGCCGCAAATCAAAAAGAATTAGATACAGCTAAATTACGCATATATTTAAAAGATATGGCAACCCCGACCTACCTACCCATTGAAGGAAAAGCGCGTCGCCGTGCAGTTATTCATTCTTTAATTAATAAAAAAGAAATTATTGAAGGATTACAATCTGCCCCTAAAACACTCGCGATTAAGTTATATGTGTATGGTTTTTCTCGCGGTGCCGCAGAAGCTCGAGCGTTTATTAATTGGGTAACACAATTATTTGATACCCCAGAAGGGGCTGATAAACCCGTTCAACAACTATGTGGTATTGACGTAAAAGTTGAGTTTATCGGTATTTTAGATACTGTACCCTCGGTGGGGATAGTGCATTTAGCTCCGTTCTTCTCAGGGCATATGGATTGGGCTAATGGCACTCAACAGCTACCCGACGAAAAGATATTTCCAAATTTTATAAGGTGTTGCCGCCATTTTATTGCAGCCCATGAACAGCGTTATTGTTTTCCACTTGATACCGTAAGGCGTCCTACCAGCTGGAATAAAAATAACAAAGGGGAATACCCCAAAATATCAGATATTGAAGAAGTGGTTTATCCAGGTGTTCACTCAGATATCGGTGGTGGCTATGTCGTCGGTGACCAAGGCAAGGCCTTTAATGACCCCACGATGCTATCGTCACAAATTGTGTTACATGATCTTTATCTGTCAGCTTTTCAGGCTGGGGCGCCTATTAATGTTGCAGTTAATTCCCCTCTGGCAGCATCAAAAGAGGTTATGTGTGACCTTATTGAGCCAGAAATACTCTCCTTATTTAAAAGTAATACCACTGTAATTCAACGTTTTAATGCTTGGCGAAATATCACATTAGGTTTGTCATCTTTATCACCTTGCCAATCTTCTGAAATTTTCAATGCCTGTCGCTCTAATATGTCATTAGAAGAAATGGTCGAAAAACAGATGGCTTGGATGACCGCTTGGCGCATTGATCGATATGCAAAAATGAGCTATGCAAATAAAGATTTTTATAAAAATGCAGTAGAAGAGGATGCGGATACAATAGAAAAGAGAAAGAAAGAGTCGAAAGAGGAGGAAGATGCCATAAAAACATTACAAAAGGAAAAAATTAAAGCTAAAACAGATGCTCTTGAAGCAGATTCACTTACCGGATCTCGGCCTTACGAACCAACGTTATGTAAAACACAATTAAAAGAAGCTGCCGAAGAATTTAGGGCTGATTATTATGAACAACGCAGAACAGTACGAAACTGGAAGCAATTTTCTGTTGATAATTTATTATCTAATATGATGTGTTTATTGAATACCGATGATGAGAAAATAGAATATCTGCGAATGAAAAAAAGTGGTGATGATATTTATCGGCAAGGAAAAGGCTTCCCTTTATTTTTAGAAAAAGACCATTTAGAACCCGATGGTCAATTAACAGCTGAACTTTTTGATGAACAGCTACACGATTCTCGTGCTTGGTTTATGCATGATACATTACAATCCCGTGAGCCGTGGGCAAGTTATTTTAGCTATAGAATGATTTATGCGGGAAGTGAGACCAATAAATCGCTATCTGTGGTAGCAGCCGCAGGGCAACTGATCGGTATTGCCACTTTTATCGGCGGTATGGGTTATGTTATTAAACAAAAAAACATTAAAAATGCATTAGGCGCTTTAGCAGGAACAATAGGTGCGATGTCAATTGGATACGAAATCGTCAATGCAACAACCGGCCTCACGTTACCCATAGATCCGACCGATGTACAACCAACCAAAGATACAGGCCCCATTCAGGAAATGGCCAAAGCACAAGCGATGATTAACCAAACCCAAGGTGTGATTGAGAGTTTATCTCAGATAATTGAACCACAAAAAATACTACGACTTTCTTAAGTTAACATTACTTCAAACATTATAATTTTATTTTAAATTGAATATTTACAGTTAAGGAACGATAATAGTGCGATATCCACCTCGTTATCCTGAAATTCCAGAAGATAAGCCTATAAATTATAAAAAAATATTAAAGTGGTTATTTATATTTATTGGCTCTTCACTTTTCTTAACTAATATTATCGTATCAAATATTAAAATTGAAAATAAAGTATCATTATTAATGATGAGTGTAATAATTCCTGTTGTTGTATTATCGATAATATTCTTAATTTTTTTATTTTTAAAAGAATTAAATAATCATAATAATGAATTATTTAAAAAACAATTTAATACCGACAATGAAAAATGGTGGTTATATCATAGTGCCTCAATCCCAATAAAAACATCGATTATTATAGGTTCAATAGGTGAAAACCAACAGGAATGGAAACAGATTATTGATAATAGACCAACACCACCTCAACCTATTTCAAATAATCATGAGCAACGTATTTATTGTTCGGCTCTTGTGGGAAATAAGCATAATCGAGAAAAAATGTTAGCTAAGTTATTAGCAAATCAATTTATAATGGCAGAAGAGGATAATAAAGATAAGATTAAAATTGATAATATTTACTGGAAAGGGACACCTGAGAGTTTAACTCAGTTTATCGAATATTTACAAAAATATGATATTCCTTTACCGTTAAAAACCATATTTATAAACTCAATTGGCTCTTTAGATACAATAATAGATAACTATTATTTTTATCATAAAGCTGATTACTATAGTATTGTTGCAGGCTCTAATATTTCTGATCATTTAGATAATGGAGTTCTAGCTGAGACCGGTTTCTTATGGGTTATTTCCCCTCAAGAAAAAGTATACCAGTTACATCGTTGTGAATGTTTAAATCATGACGATGCTAATGAATTGGCGTCTCAAGTGATCAAATATTCAAAAATACCCGATATACCTGATAACAATATTTCCATTGATAAAGATGCTTCTCATCTATTTCTAACAACACCACTTTATTCATCCGATAATATTGTACAAAATTATTTCGGTGATAGTACTTATACATCACCATTTTTAGCTATCTCATTTTCTATTTTGTACTGTATAAATAATGATATTAATAGCTGTGGATGGATTTCAGGATATGATAACGGTCAATATATAGCAGGGGTTATTAAAAAATATGAAAATCAATAATAAGCTTTCTTCAACTCGAAATTTATTTATTATTTATGCAATTATTCTTACGAGCTCCTTACTTTTATTAAGTATTCTTTATTATCTTTTTGGTAATGAAATTTTAGAAACTAATTACGCCCCTAAAGAAATTGTATTTTTTACTTTTTCTAGTTGGATAGCTTTATTATTGATTTTTCCATTTTTTATTTATGGTTGGAAAAAAGTCATTCCATTACTCAGTAAACCTTTTCTACATAATACAAAAACATTACCAGAAATAAACAAAAAAAATAATTCATTTATTGATGATATATTTAAACAATACGGTCAACATAATTCAAAAAAATTATTACGTTTACTTATTGTCGGTACATCTTCTTGTATTGATAAATTAGCACCAAACTTAACTTCTGATATCTGGCAAGAAAACAACGGAACCTTACTCATTTATGGGGGCGATATTCATCAACCTATTGATGAAAATTTAATTCAAAACTTAAAACAATTGCGTCGCCACCGTCCATTGGATGGGGTCATTTGGGTCACTGAAAATAGCTTATCGCAACAGCCTCTCGCCCCTTCTTTATTTGATCACCTAAATTCCACCGACACCGATATCGCCAGTCGTTATTTTCATCAGCTCTTTCGCCAATTACGTTGGCAAGCTCCCATTTGGCTCTGGAATATCTGTCATAACGGCGATATGAACGCAGAAGAAGTGCCAACTGTACTTTATTCAGCACCATTAAACGCCTCTTCAGAAGTCCTCTCAAATGATATAAGTAAGCTCTTACCCGCTCTTATTGAACAGGGTACACAAGCTCTACTGCATAACCCAACCCACACTTATTTACTGGCCTTAGCCCGTTTTTTACAACACAGTGGCAGCGAAAAACTCGCAAATCACGTGGCACCACTGTTATCGGGCTATCGTTCATTGTCGTTTGCGGGGATGCTTTTTAGTCCCCCAGTTCGCAATAATCGCGCTTTATCGTCAATGTCATCTACATTACCGCCGAATAATCAATGGACAACGAATGCCCATTGGAAAACCCTCCTTTCTGCCAATGCACAACTCGCATCCCCCTTAAAAGCCGCCCCTTTAGGTCTCAATTCAAAACGGGTTTTACAATATACTGTGGCGACCGCCATGACACTGTGGGGAATTGGTATGGTGGTCTCGTACTTTATGAATCGCCAATTAATTACGCAAAGTCAGCAGCAAGCGCAGTTAGCCATAGATAATCACCAAACTGAATTAGCTCGTTTACAAGCCCAATATGGCTTACAACAAACCTTAGGTTTATTAAGTTATCGGGAACAAACATCAGAGCCTTTCTGGTTACGTTTTGGCTTAAGCCAAAACAACCAATTACTCCACCATTTATGGCCTGTGTATACTCAATCCATGTTGCCCTTACTACGCGATGCCACACAACAACACCTTGAGCATTTTTTACAAAACTTTATGCAACTCCCTCCTGACAGCCCTGAGCGGATTGAAAAAGCACAACAAGCCTATCAGGCCCTCAAGGCCTATTTAATGATGAGCGACCCCACACGTATCGATGCAGCTTTTTTTACAGAAACGGTGTTGATGCTGTGGCCTGAATATAACCAATTAAAAGAAGGGGAATGGCAAACCTTAGGAACAGAGCTATTTACTTTCTATGCTTCTCAATTGCCTTATCATGACGAATGGCGCATTAAACCTGATCGTACCTTAGTGTCAGGCAGTCGCACTATTCTTATTCGCCAAATTGGTCAACGTAATGGCGAATTAGCGCTTTACCAAAAAATATTACAACAAGCACAGCATAACTTTGCGGATATGACGCTAGAAGATATGACCGGAGAAACCGATGTCAACTTTTTATTAAGTTCAACCGAAACGGTGCCGGGTATTTTCACACGTAAAGCCTGGGAAGAGTCTATTGAGCCTGCGATTAAAAAAGCCGTGCAAGAAAGGCGAGAAGAAATCGATTGGGTATTAAGTGACACACAAAAAAATGCAGACACTGATATCTCACCAGAAAAACTGCAACAAAATCTGACAGAGCGCTATTTTAATGATTTTTCTGGCTGTTGGTTAAACTTTCTCAATGGCTTACAGTGGCGAGAAACACAAAGTCTCTCAGACACGATTGATCAACTCACCTTAATGAGTGATATCCGACAATCGCCCATTATTGCGCTGATGAATTCACTCTCCTATCAAGGCAAAACAGGACGTCAGCAGGAAAAATTAGCGGACTCTTTTGTTAACTCAGCCAAGGATTTATTAAATAAAGAGCAACAACCGGTCATTAGCCAAAAAGCGACGTTTACAGGACCACTCGAGCCTGTTTTTGCGCCGATATTGGCTTTTACTGATCCACAATCATCGGCACAAAACGGTGATACATTAAGCCTACAAGCTTATCTGACACGTGTAACCCGAGTGCGTTTAAAACTGCAACAAGTGGTAAATGCCCCTGATCCACAAGCGATGTCTCAAGCCTTAGCCCGTAGTGTATTTGAAGGAAAAACGGTCGATTTATCAGAAACACGCGATTATGGGAGTTTAATTGCCGCCAGTTTTGGGCAAGAGTGGCAAGGTTTTGGTCAAACCCTATTGGTACAACCGATGTCACAAGCGTGGCAACAGCTATTAGCACCAACATCCCAAGGTATTAATACACAGTGGCGCAATGCAGTAGTGAACGATTGGAACAGTGCATTCGGTGGACGTTATCCTTTAAAGAATACCCAAAGTGAAGTTTCTTTACCGTTAATGGCACAATATTTACGCCCGGATAATGGCCGCATACAGCGCTTTCTCGAAACCCACCTAAATGGTGTGCTTCGTAAAGAAGGAAGTCATTGGGTACCAGATGCCACCAATGCGCAGGGATTAAACTTTAATCCTGAATTTTTAAAGGCACTAGATACGCTTAGCTATCTTGGCGATGTTGCGTTTGCCAACGGAGAAGCGCGTCTGTACTTTGAATTACGTCCAGGTACTTCACCCGAAATTATGCAAACGCGCCTGATGATAGATAAACAATCGCTTATCTACAATAACCAACAACCTCAGTGGCAACGCTTTGTTTGGCCGGCAGATACTGTGGCATCAGGTGCCTCATTAAGTTGGCTCACCACTCAAACAGGGACTCGTATCTATGCAGATTATTCGGGTGTCTGGGGGGCGATCCGTTTACTGGAAGATGCGCAAATTACGCCTTATGCAGGGAGTACCAGCAGTTATTCAGTGAGTTGGAAAACCTTAAATGGACAATCTCTTAACTACACCTTAAGAACAGAAATGGGTGAAGGTCCTATTGCACTGTTGCAACTTCGTCATTTTGTGTTACCTGAAAAGATTTTTTTGGATTAGACAAAAGGAAAGATAATTAATAAAATCAATATGTATTACTACAAATTTTAAAATTTAATTATCAGTTAAATAATAAAGAAATAAGTAGTATTTTCACCCAGAATAGACATTTTTATTTGGTAACAAAAGAATTAAACCTTGATATAAAAATGGCTTTGCTTAATTCTCATTATCTTAAAATGAACGATAAATATTATGCTTAAAAGATTAACTTTATTTTTTACTCTCTTTATCATTGTTGGTTGTGATAATACAAAAAATGAAAAAAAAGAATTTATGCATGGGTTTGCGTGGCATCAGTCCATGACTGATATTAAAAATCTAAACTTAAATAATTTAAAATGTACCTCCGCACCAGAAGGTTGGGCTTGTTCCTCTTGGTCAGCACCTAATAAACAACTAAATGATTACTATTATTTTTTCGTTGTTTTAAAAGATAAGGGGCTCTCATCTCTTTTGATCTTAGAATTAGAAAATCAATCTAACTCACAAGTTTTATTAAAAAAATACAATCAATTAAACCGAACATTATTTGATGAGTTTGGTTCACCTACTTATCAAGTAGATAATATTCCTCGTAATAATGCTTTTTTTCAATGCTTGAAGAATACAGAATGTGGTGAAATAAAAAATCAATATGATGCTAATGGCGTAACGGCAATATTAAGTATTCTCGGGGATGATAATGGAGGAAGACTCAATTTACTTATGGCTATAGATAATGACGAGAATATTCATTCTTACTAGGAAAAAACATGTCTGTATTAACATCATTAAAAAATCTTTGTTTTAGCGAAGATCCCTCTTTATCTACACAGCTCGCTCAACAACAAATTGCTTTATGGGAAAGATGGCTATTACCTATTTCCTCAGATAATCCCGTTGGAGATGATCCTAGTTATGAAGATGATTTTGAGCGAATGAAAGAAGAGGTTAATAAATTATCCGGCGCTGATACTGAACTTATTTGTCTTTTAGCTGAAAAATTACTCCTTAATTTTTGTAAAGATGTTCGTGTAGTGACTTATTATATCTGGGCAAGGCTACATAAAGAAGGCGAACACGGGTTTGCCGATTCACTAGGTCTTCTCGCAGGTTTACTCACTCATTATCACCGCAATTTATTACCACAACGAGCCACAAGCCGAAAAGCTGCACTTGAGTGGCTATCTGGACAACGCGTTTTAGACAGCCTTTCTCTTTATCCTGAAGTCGATCATAATGAATTTTCCCGTATTATTGCGTTATTAGCACTTATTGAAGATGAATTCCAAACTTGGGGTGAAGACGAGAAACCACAATTAGTGGGACTTCATAAGATCCTAGAAAAACGTTTAGCACAATCTGGCGGGGCAAATAGCTTAGTTCCACAAAATATCAGCAGTCACGAGACAGACGCAACTTATCATTCTACATCGCCATCTCCATCAACTATTTCACCAAGCACCCCTCTAGACACCATTCAATCCGGTCGCGAATTATTAGATCAAGCTAAAATGTTAGCAAGCTACCTACGTAATCAGCCTAATGGCTGGTTAGCAGGACATCGGTTAATGAAAGTCGTTAGATGGGATACAATCCATCAATTACCACCACAAAATAATCAAGGTTGTACCCGTTTATCCCCCCCACGAACAGAAGCAAGAGCACAGCTAAAACGCCTTTATTTACAACAGAGCTGGGGTGAACTAGCGGAACAAGCGGATAAATTGTTTGCCGTAGGTGTAAATCATTTCTGGCTAGACGTACAGTGGTATTTATATCAAGCCCTCACAAAATTACCAGCACCTTGGGATGGCTGGTCTGAAATTATAAAAGATGATTTAAAACAACTTCTTAACAGACTTCCTGATTTAGAAAATTTATCTTGGGAAGACGGTTCTCCTTTTGCTGATGAAGTGACATTAAACTGGATCAAGCAACATGTTCTGGAAGAGAATTTTGATGCAATGCACGATATTTCTCACTCACCGCAACACCAATCGGAAGACGATAACATCTTAGCTTTAGAAGCAGAAGCTATTACACAAGCGGATACAGACGGTGTTGAGGTTGCACTAAAATGGCTACAACATCGACCAGAGATCACGACACCTCGACAAAATTGGTTGTTACGCTTAGTTATGGCTAGGGTTGCAGAACAATTTGCAAGACAAGATCTTGCACTTAATTTATTGCGAGAATTGGATAATAGCGCCCAGACCATGTCGCTATCACAATGGGAACCCAACTATATATTTGAAGTGAAAGCACGACAACTTCATCTTTATCGGGCGAAAAGTCAACGCAACACCTCAGATAAAACACATATAGAAAAGCAGATGGAACAATTATTGTGTGAATTAACAACACTCGATCCGGTTCGTTCTGCAATTTTATACTCTTAATATTTTATGATCAGCGGGATTTTAATAAATGGATGATTTAACTCTGCGCTATTTTGATGCTGAAATGCGCTATCTTAAAGAAGCTGCTAAAGAGTTTGCTCAAGCTCATCCAGATAGAGCGGCAATGCTTGATTTAGATAAGGCAGGAATGCCAGACCCTTTTGTTGAAAGGTTATTTGAAGGTTTTGCTTTTTCTATGGGGCAATTACGGCAAAAAATTGATGACGATCTGCCTGAGCTTACCGAAGGACTGGTCAGTTTATTGTGGCCTCACTATTTACAAACCATCCCTTCACTATCGATTGTTGAGCTAAAGCCTGACATACAAAAAATGAAAATAGCAGATAATATTCCTGCTCAATTCGAAGTACTTTCTCGGCCTATAGGGCCTAAAAAAACGGTTTGCCATTACCGAACCACACAAGATTTAACCATCAATCCAATGACCATTGGTACTGTAAAATTAGCAACAGAGCCTAATGGACACTCTGTTATCCGGCTAAAATTTATTTGCAGTGAGATCATAAATTGGTCAGAAGTTAATCTTCATAAACTTTCATTATATTTATCAGGCGATATACCAACAACCAATGCGCTACATTTGGCTTTAACTAAACAAGTAGCTCATACTTATCTAAAACTACCTCAATCAAAAGATAGGATTGCGATCCCTCTCTATTTTTCACCTGGAGGTTTTGCTGAACAAGATTCATTATGGCCAAAAAGTGATACCACATTCAGTGGTTATCAACTACTACTAGAATATTTCTCTTTTCGAGAAAAGTTTATGTTTGTGTCTTTATCTGGATTAGATGAAATTCATTTTCCAGAAGAAACCACAGAATTTGAATTAGATATTGTTCTAAACACATTTTGGGATAACGATCTGACGCTAACACATGAAAATATTCGGTTACATTGCGTTCCTGTTATTAACTTATTTAATATCGAAGCAGATCCCCTGACTATTAATGGTTTAGAAAGCGAATATCTCTTACGTCCCCGTCGCATTCAAGATGGACATACAGAAATCTATTCTGTCGACAGTGTACATGGTTCTCAACGCACTGATGAAGCTATCTATGTCCCCTTTACGAGTTTTCGTCATCGTGGAGGAATGTTACGCCATAATGCTCCTGAACGTTATTTTCATACCCGTGTTAAACGCGGTGTTACAGGATTACATGATACATGGCTTATTTTGGGGGGAGAAAAACAAGCATTAGATACAGCGACACAGACAGAAACACTATCATTACAGTTAACAGGAACTAATGGCCAATTACCCCGTAAAGCGTTACAAAGTACTTTACTCGATAGAACCGAACAAACTTTACAAGTTCCACTTACAGTCCGTAATTTATGTAAACCCACATTACCGCTTTATCCCCCAGCCGAAGATCGCTTTCATTGGCGAGTGCTCAGTCATCTTGGATCAAGCTTTTTAAATATGATGGATAATGCTGAAGTATTGCGAGGTACACTTGCGCTGTATGACTGGCGTGATGATGATATGAATCATCGCAAGCTTGAGGCGATTATTCATGTTGAGCATCATCTTATTGAACGCTTTGAAAAAGGCTTTTTACAACGTGGTATCGATATTGAAGTAACTATCGATAGTAATGGCTTTAATGGTGAAGGTGATATTCATTTATTTGGTGAAATGCTTAACCGCTTTTTTGCTCTTTATACTGATGTACATCTTTTTAACCAATTGACACTCATTATATTGCCTACAGGAAAACGTCTTCAATGGAAAGAGAATCACAATCCTCGGTTACCTCGCTAATTGAAGCATTAGGTGAAAAACTACCTTATGTTAACTTCTATCGTTTGTGCCAACTTATTGAAAATAGTTGCGCAGAAACCTCTGGGCTAGGTCGTAGCTCTTCTCTTAAAGATGATCCTATTCGTTTTAGGCCTCATCGTGGTATGGGTTTTCCCGTTACAGAAATCAAAGGGTTAGACTCCTTTAATCGTTATCGTCCAAGCACAGTACCTAGCATACGTACAACATTTTTAGGTCTTTATGGTATTACGTCTCCTTTACCAACAACATATCTTAATGACATTGCTCAATATCGTGATGGTACCGACTCATTAACTGATTTTTTAGATATTTTCAATCATAGATTAACGACACAATTCTATCGAATATGGCGAAAATATTCTTACCCTGCAACTTTTCAAGCAGGTGGTACTGATGAAACCTCAAAATATCTTTATGGCTTAATTGGGTTAGGCATTCCAGGGTGTGCTAATCATGTCGAATCACCTTTATCGCGCTTTCTTGCATTATTGGGTATTTTACGTTTACCTACACGCACCGCAGAAGGTATTCACGCCTTAGTCAAATTATTAGCCCCGTCTACAAATGTAGATATTATTCCACACGATCCACGGCAAATTATACTTGATAAACCAACGCAAATGTCGTGCAAAAATCCAACAACGCTAGAAAATAAACCTGTATTAGGTGCTTATGCATTTGATGTAAATAGCCAAGTGCTAATACAACTTCAAACAGATGATAAAAAAGAATCTAAAGGCTGGTTACCTGATGGCAGTATTTACCAAGATTTTATGGCATTACTCCGCGTTTATTTAGGTTCAAGAGTTAACGCACGATTATGCTTAAGACTACCTAGACATCTTTTAGCTGATGCAACATTAAGTTCAAAGCAAAAACAAGGTGTTCAATTAGGTCGTACTGCTGTTATGCGCCCCTTGTCATCTAAAGCTAAAAACAATGCAACTCCTTCCTATATCAATATTGGATTAGGTTTTTATCAATACCTAGCACCCCGAACTCAACATTATAAAAGTGAAGAATATGGCAATTATAAATTCTAAATTTAAATCAATATGCTCTTATTACTACAGAATTGTATTTGTACTAATAACAGCATTCAGTATTGCTGGTTGTGGTTTAACCCAGACAATCAGTGACGGCACAGTTTCTCTTACAAAATCAATTTTTTATAAACAAATAAAAGTATTACATTTAGATTTTACTGCCCGAGAAGCACTCAATACCAATGATAATGGAGCATCTTTATCCGTTATAGTACGTATATTTCAACTAAAAACAGATGAAACATTTCAAAATTCTGATTATCTTTCATTATTTAATGGAGACAGTGATATTTTGGCATCATCGCTGTTAGCACAAAAAGATTTACGTATACGTCCTGGTGAATCAATTTCTTTAGATATGCCGATGGAAGAAGGTGCACAATTTGTTGCTATTGCTGCCATGTTCCACTCCCCTGACGAAGCTAAAAATAGTTGGAGGGTTGTCATTCCCAAAAATGAGCTAGATCCTGATAATGCTCGTAAAATTATTCTCGATGAAAATACACTTACGTTAAAACCTTTGGATAAGAAATAATCATGCCACAGCCTTCTCTTTATGAAATGCTCACTGGATATTTTAGTGATGGACTTCCTATTGAAACGATATCAGAAGAAGATCAAGTGATCCTTTCTGTAATGGATAATATTCGTCGGATATTAAATTCTCGGGCCGGAACGATAAAGCATTTACCTGACTATGGCCTGCCTGATATGAGTAAAATTATCCAAGGTTTACCGGGAAGCTCTCATAAAGTTATGGCAGTATTATCTGCTACTTTATTAAAATATGAGCCTCGAATTAAAACCGTCTCTTTAGGTATATTGCCTGATAATGAATTTGGTAAATTACACTATTCTTTAGATATTGAATTACATGAACAAGGATTAATACGTTATGGTACAGAGTTCTCTTCTGATGGGCGTATTTTTCTTCATCATCTAAAGAAAAATTTTAATTTATCTTAATTTGATACTTTATTAATCGTAAAATTTTATATTAATTCTGAGGTTGCTATGAATTATTATTTAGAATCACTGCCTATTGGTAATGATCCACGTATCTTTAATCAATTTTTATCCATCAAAGAAGAACTTGATAAACGCTTTCATCCAGCTCGCCCTGATATCAATTGGCAACATATCCATGAATTATGTATCTCTTTATTTAATCAAAATGGTATAGACTTACAAACTGCATCTTGGTTTACACTATGTAATCAACAAATATCAGGATTAGAAGGGTTAAGTGAAGGGTTGTCACTTATTCATAAAGTTATCACTCAAAACTGGCAAAATATTTGGCCTGTGCAGACTCATACTCGTATTAATATTCTTTCTTCATTAAGTCAGCAACTCGTTTCAGGTATAAGAGGAACTACGTTTTTATATAAAGATCTGGCTCTGTTATATCGTATTGAAGAACAATTAAAAAATATAAATAATCAACTTCAATCATTAGAAATAAAGCATTTAGTAAGATTTGATTATTTACAAAATTTAATTGTAACTCAAATACAACAATTAGAAAAACCTGATACTCTTGATAATAACTTTTGTTCTCCTGATTTATCTCCTGTATTAACCCAAAGTATAGAGCTATCAAATAAAACAAAAAAAAATAAAATTAATAATCTATCAACAAAAAACTATATTTCATCGTCCATTTCATCTCAATCTAGTAATATTAAAGAGAATGAGAAACAAACATTATGGAGAGGAATATTAATAGGTACTATTGTGAGTAGTTTATTATTTATTTCACTTTTTTATTTTTGGTTATCAGGGCTAAAGGATAATAGTAACATTGGAGAGTTCTCTTATATTTCATCAATAGAGATGCAAAAAATTCCAAGTGTTGACCCGAATATGATTAATAGAAAAAATAGTCATAGTATGTTAACAAAAGAACAACTCAATACTATTCAACAACGTTTAGATACACTAGTACAATTATCGCCTTCATGGGCACAAACTCATGGAATTGAAGTTATAAATTACCTAAATAAACAATATAATAGTAATTCAGGATTATTATTATTAACAAAAAAATGGAAAGAAAACTTAGAAATAAATGCAATAACAGATAAACAACTTAATGAATGGGCAAATGGTATGGCACAATTGGACGAATTAAGTCAACGCCTAGATCGTTTTGATGGTGATCCTAAAAAATATATTACAGGTTCAGAATTAAAATCTATTATTTTTAAAACAAAACAACATTTTAACCAGGCTAAGCCATTAGAAGAAGAGTTACGATTACTTGAAAAGAAATCTATAGAAAATACCATTTCTGATTATGACTATCAGCAAGTTGATTATCATTTCAAACAGTTATTAAATCGATATGCTTTACTAAAAAGTCAATCTAAATAAAATATAACTATTAACTGTCTTATTTATTTATAGAGAGATAATATCTGATGCCGGCTAAAATATCGTATATTTCATTATGTTTAAGTGTTTTATTTTATTATCTCGAAATGGTACATGAGTTTTTTTTCAGGCTGTATCCAAGAGCAATAAATACAGTACCTTTTTTTCAACATCAAACCTTATTGAGTATCGTTTTTGCTATTTATCTTTTATCTATAGCTCCATTGTTCTTTTTTTGTATTAAAAATAAGATGAACAATCGTTATCGATTATTATTTTATATAGTTCTACCGTACATACTCTCTGTAATTACATGGTACATTAATATTTATATTGATATTCCGACTCATTACTTCAAAAATGGTTCAATCACAGGAGTACTTAGTCATATGTTTATGACATCTTATATAATACATGGGGTATTTTTGATCCCTATTGTTGCATATATAGCTGATTTTTTACTTCGTAAAATGTTGAGTAACTTGTTTGTTATTAATTCATAACCCGGATTGAATTGGTGGCATTTTATAATGCTCATCGACTCCTCTTAAGCACATGCTGGTAATACACCGTATAAAGTGCTAAAAAATCAGCTCCGTCTTTAAGACTAAACATCAGCCAAGGTTCTGAGTGACACACAAATCAGATATTATTTGTCGTATGATAGAAAAATATCTCTTTGAAGGTCGTTTGCCTTGTACAGAAGAAATGTCTGAGGTATTAATCAAACAACCTAACATATTACAACGTAAAAAATTTTTGAGCATATTAATCAGAAATTGAAAACATTTTTCGATACGTTATTGATGGCTTAGAAGGACTTTAATAGTGGGTATAAATAAAACACGTTCACTTTATGACAAAACCCTGACCTTTCTCAAACAAAACCAAGGTAAACAATATACTGCGCGTGATATCGCTGAGAATTTAGTTAAACAAAATCCTGACTGGGCGATGGACAAAGTGAACAAAAGCCAAGCATTATCGACCTTAGATGATGCTGTGAAACAATATGCAGCTGAAATAGGTGCACAAACACCGAAATGGTTAACACCGAAAAAAAATAAAACTGTTAAAATAAAAACCACAATAGAGCGTCCACGAAAATATTTTTATAGTGAAATGACCGATGATGAGGAAATCGCGTTAAGCGAAATCGCAGATGCGACAGCTAGCCCCAATGATTGGAGTGAACATGACCTCTATCCTTTGCTTAATGCATGGCTAGAAAGCAACATGAATGTCTATTCGTTACGAATTAATGAAAAGAAAAGCCAAAATACACAAGGTAAAAACGGTAATAAATGGCTTCACCCTGACTTAGTTGGCTTAGAATATAAAGGCCAACATTGGCAAGCAAAATTAAAAGCATGCGTGAATGAATACAGTGAACCCAGAACACGCTTATGGTCTTTTGAAGTCAAAAAAAGAATTAATATGAGTAATGTGAGAGAAGTGTTCTTTCAGACAATATCTAACTCATCATGGGCAAATTTAGGCTATTTAGTTGCAGCAGAAGTGACCGGAGAAGATACGCTTAAAGAGCTCAGAATGCTTTGTGCGGCGCACAGTATTGGCGTGATCTTACTCGATAAAGACGATATCGCGAATACTCAAATCTTAATTCAAGCTACCGAAAAAGAAAATGTAGATTGGGAGCTGTGTAATCGCCTTATCTCAATTAATCGTGATTTCGAGCATTATATTGAGTTAGTCAGCGAATTTTATAAATTGGGTGAAGTAAAAAAAGCAGACTGGAAGTGGAGTAACAAAGATCTTATATGAGCTATGACTAACTCTGATAAAATACCAGAGTTAGTTTTCTCTTTCTCATGACACTTTGCTTTAGAGCTGATCGCAGGCTCTTTCTAACCTTAATGAAATTTTAGCCTGCCAGATTAGATTTGGCTTTATTCTATAGTTGTATCATATAAAATATTAACTAACATTTTTATAGAATAAACAATATGATATTTAAACTATTATTATTCTCACTTTTCAACCCCAAATCCCCACTGCACCCTCAACCACCTTTCCTCAATATGCTCAGCTTTATAAATATAAGCACCCCTCACTGAGTTACACTATTGGTGACTCATTTGTCTTTCTACTGTATCTTTCAACCACAAGCCTGACTCAATCAACGAACTACATGCCATCGTTCTAAAACCAGGTTCACAGACTTCTGTCTTAGTATCATAGCCCATTACACGTAATGCACTGTTTACCGTGTTTTCTCTCGGATTGTCATTATCGATAAAGACTAGCGAATGATTACCACAGAATTGATAGATCTGTTTTAAGATCTTCAATAGCTTGTCGGCTTAAAGGGACACAGGGTTGACCTTAGTATACTTGGGAAGACTGAAAAAGCGAGAGGAACCTTGCAAACACTGGATTTCAGATACAAAAAAAGACGTCTGTTGACGTCCATTGATGTTCTTATGGTGCCGAAGGCCGGACTCGAACCGGCACACCCGAAGGCGGTTGATTTTGAATCAACTGCGTCTACCAATTCCGCCACTCCGGCACTGAAGTGTGTTTGGAAAACAGGCTCATTATACTTGCGTGAGGAACCCTCGCAACAATTATTGTTGGTTTTCAGTTTGATTGGCGAAAAAAAGTGCATTTATCTTATTGTTCTTCTATGAATGGGGCAAACTTGTAACATTCATCTATCGATAAGCAACATTGAATTTAACAAGTCTCAATCTCTGAGTCTCTTAGCACACTGACTTCATTTATTTGTGCATATATGGATTATCTTCTGTTGTCATCGTTATAACTGAGCAGTAGACAAAATCGATATATTAAATTATACATAACGAGATATAAAAAAAGGATCAAAACTGGGTTAGTGTTTTGATCCGACGGTACTGCAATTTAAGGGCTTAATTTTATTTTTATGACTATCGTTATTTTTTTAATGTCACTGCCCTTTTCTTCCCTGGTGTAAGGAAGAATTTTTATTTTAAATAGAGTGTTATATTTAATATATATTGTTATTT
>NZ_CAWQOK010000071.1:0-73160 GCF_963896075.1 Proteus sp. G4415 | reverse complement strand
ATAACACAAACTCTTACTATTCCCGTATTCCCTTTACCAAAAGCGCGATGTATTTTTTTACCATTATTAGATGTTTTGAATGCACACCAATTATTATCAGAGTGACCACACCACATTGGAATATCATCTATAGGAGGCATAGTAAATGAACTCCATTGATTACCACCAAGATCAACCCATACTATTTTACCTCGAATATCTTCATTTATATTAACACCCTCACCACTTAGCCAATTACCATTATATAGTTCTTTCCAACCTGTTACTTTTTGTTTCGAGTATCGACTATCACTTTCCGCTTTAGTATAGCTACTCCCAATAACTGCATAATTCCCTTTGGGTTGATAATTCCCTTTGGGTTGATAATTCCCCTTAGGCTGATATTTACCATCTGACTCTGATTTAGAATAACTATAACCTGTCGCTAAATAATTGCCTTTAGGTTGATATTTATTATCAGATTCCGTTTTAGTATAGGATGCACCCACTAATGCATAATTGCCTTTGGGTTGATAATTCCCTTTTGGCTGAAAAGCATCAGTAGCGGCTTTTTGGCTAATAACATGAGCCGTTGAGGTTCCGGTCGCTTGAGCAATATTACCTTTATCAAATTTTTTATTAAGCTCATTTTTTAAATTGGTATTGGTGGCATAATCTCCTGAAGCTTGATAATTGCCTTTAGGTTGATATTTCCCATCAGACTCCGCTTTGGTATAGCTATCGCCTTTATTCGCATAATTTCCCGCAGGAGCATAATTGCCTTTGGGTTGATATTTAGTATCAGATTCCGCTTTTGCATAGCTATAACCTTCCACTTGATATTTACCCACCGGCTGAAAACGCTTATCAGCCTCGGCTTTGTTATAAGCGCCCACTTCATTCGCAGTGATATCAGCTTTTAACTCAGCCCATGCATTACCGGCAATAGGCTCAATATTATTATTCTCAATTTTAGACTGCCATACCTTATTGTTATGATAAACCACACTACGAATAGCATAGGGTTTGCCCGCTTCTGACCATTTAGCAAAACCTTGTAATTGCATTTCACCAATAGACTCGGTGATATCGTGAAATAGGCTATTCATTTTTTCACGTTCAATATCTTTTGCCGCCGGATCAGTGACTTGGTCACGCTCATAATCATAACCGTAACCTTGAGTATAAGATACTGAGCCATCTGTTTGGATTTCAACAGGCACAACTGTTTTATCCCCTTGCGTGGCAAAGGGGATTTTAAATATTTTAGTCATAGGATTTATTCTCCGAAATTACTCTTTAAGAAATTTTTACGATATGAACCATAACCAAATGCTTTTTTAGTTATGATGCGATATTTGACGCCTACGCCAGAAGGACGTGGCATTAAATCGAAGTTTTCTAATAATAAACGTAAGCGTTCATCTGGATTAAAATTAAAAACGTAATACATATACGTCATATCAAAGGGATCAAGTACAAATACTTTACTTTCACCTCGCCAGAAAAAACGTTTTAAAAATTGATTAATATTGGTGACCGTCGGACTTTGGGTGAGATTAAAATAACGCATTCTTATCAACATTCTTTTTTGATCTAACGTCAGTGATAAGGTGTAATCGGTATTGCGTCGAAAATTTGCGTTAAAATTAGCTTTCTTTTTACCAAAGCCAAAACCTATTTTTGTTTTCTCACTTGGGGAAATATCAATGCCTAAAGGCACATCTAAAATACGCGCCCAGACTGCTAACCCAAAGTCGTTGGCGGTATCAATATTAAATATATCGCGATACCAATTTTGCCAAAATAATACGGTGGATTGGTGAAAATAATCTGCCTTAAAATGAGCCAGTGATTTTAATTTATCGGCATTTTCATATTGCCAAAGTATCGCTTGTAAAAGATCTGAATGATAATCAAACTGTTGAATATTCATACCATCACCACTTGTATCGCCCCTTTAGGTAAGCGGGCAATTTGATTAATGGCAATGGGAATTAATGCTACATGCCAATTTTTTCCATCTGTTGATAACTCAACTTTTGTGACAAATAAATGTGGCTCCACAGCATTGACGGCAGCGGAGATCTCAAAAGGAGAGACATCTCTCCCTACCACCAGCCCATTATCCCCCTCTATCTCTCCATGACTCCATTTTTCTAGTGCATCAGGAATAATGGTTTGTGCATCAAAAGAGGATTTTTTAACGGTAACTTTGCAAAAAATCGTCACTTCTTTTGGTCGTGAAAATTTAATCGGATATTCTTGACCACTTGCTGGCTCTAAGAGATTTATTTCAATATCACCATTAAACGCCGCACCTATTGTTTTCGTTCTTAATAAAACATTGGCAATTTCATGGCTGTCTCCCCCTTCAACACAGACATAAATGCTATGTGGCAATAAGGAAATACCATCGATAGTTAATGTTTTATCAGTGAAATTTTCTCGAAAAGAGAGAGAGTTAACCCCAGCTAATTCATAGAGGGACGATGTAATAGCTTGGGCAACACTGATGGTATTTTTAGCGAGAGTCTGTTTACGCCGACGCCTGGCTTTAATATCAGATTCTGCATAACGGCCAATAATAGCGTGCGTGGTATTATTGACTTTTTCCCAGCCTAATACCGAACTTGCCACTTTATTTAATTGCCCAATACCACAAGTGATAGGCCCGTACTCTTTAGCGCGCATATCCCCAGTTATTTTTCCAGTGTCTGCGATAATAAGAGAGGTTAATGTTTCAAATACTGCGCCATTTATCGTTAGAGCTTGTGAACCTTTAGGGATAATGGTGCCGGGCACTCCCATAAATTCCACATTACTTAAATAGGAGTGTGTGGCATTAATACGCTCTCCTCCCATTAACGCCCATATTGCATCAAGAAAAATACCCCCAGCAATATCGGGATTAATTTGATTAGCAAGTTCGGCATTATTACGCACAATGGCATCGCGATTTTCAATTTCCATTGTTGCCAAAACCCCTTGGGGCGTTTCTGGCGATAAATTGATTGATTGCCCAAAGACAGTGCGAAATTCGTCTTCTACCTCCTTTCGTAGCGCTGCCGTATCAGGAACAATAACGCCTTTATTATTAATATATCGATAATCAGCCATGTAATGTAAATCCTCCATATATTGTGCGTATATCCGCCTGATATTTCAGTACGCCATTATCTAAAAAGGCATTAAAATGGCTGATAGCCACAACTTCCTCGATTTCAGCCAGACGTTGTCGAAAAGCCATTTCAAATAAAGGAATATCAACTTGACGGCTAAATGTTGCTGACCAATAAGGAATACCTTTATCTTTTTTATGCAACATCTCTCCACGAACCGCTTTAATAAAATGCTGACAAAGGTTTTTTACTGCTTCATCATTATCACAAATTTGCAGATCACCTTTAGCATCAATCACCAGATCATTATGCTGGTTTATAGCAAATGTCCTCATATTGGACTCCCTGTGTTATCTTTGCCTGCTTGTACGCCACTATGGCGATGGGTTGAACCGATATCTTTCCCGTTGTGACGCATCACGCCCCCTTGAGAATCACTATTTCCATTTACCGCATAATTACCATTTACTGTGACATTGCCGGTAAATATCGTTTCTCGGGCATTGATTTCATACTTGGGGGTTTCCAGTACAACTTTATCGTTATGAAGAGAAAAGCAGACAGAACCATCCATTGACTGAATAACCAAAGCATCAATATTTTTTCCGTCGATCACCCAACCTTTTAAGGTGTCAGGAAAAAACATCGCATCACTAAAGGTATGTAATCGGGTGGTATTAGGTCTATCCTCTAGACCACCGCGTTGAAAAATAAGGCTAATATCACGATCATTAGCTTTTAACCAACCAAAATCTCCCGCTTTAATCGGGGCTCTAATAAAAAAACCTCCGCCACCAAAGCGAAATACGGGAATATTTGCAACGGGTGCTCGTGAAATAGTTTGATTATCCGTGGTTAACATCATCACCAGTGGTTTGATCACGGCTCGATTGCTTTTTTCATCATAATCAATGACTGTTGCGGGCAACATATCATCCGTATTCATCATCAAATGGCGAAATGCGGACGAGAAAGCCCCTGCCAGTGAACCAACACTCGCAATATCGTTATTGGGTTTACTCATAATTAAGCTCGTTTACAAATTGCGGTATAGTTGAAATCAGCCTCATGTGAAGCAACACTAAACGCTAATTGCTCAATGATGTAATCACCATTTAATGAAGGGTTTAATTTACTCTCAAGGCGAAGCATTCCACCAAGCTCCGAGGTGCTATCAATTAAGTAACTTACGGTTAACCCACTTTCTGTCGCTTTGGGAATGCCAATCATGCCTGAATTCATATTTAAAATACGCAAACGGCTTTTTAGTGCTTTGTCGTCATCTTTTACAAATAACGTATCATCATCAATAAAGGCTTTAACGTCCCCAGCTTCCTGTAAACGTTCTATTTGATGCAATGCTGAGCCACAATAATACCAATTAGCAATATTCTTATCGGTAGCTTGAAAATCTAGTTTCACTCCACAGTCATCAGCAATAGCCAAGGCTATTTCACTCAGCCTGCGCATTGTGCCGCCACTGGAAGAAATAATTTTTCCCGCGCTTTGATGACTGGTTTTTGCCGATAAAGTTAACGTCACATCAGGAGGTGAATCTATTTCAGCACTGACAATATCGCCAATAAATAAAGAGAGTAATCCGGTATTAACTCGGCCGACCTCCAAATAGAGTCGTCGCGTTTGCTTATTGTTATTATAGGGACTGGTTTCTGTCAGCAGATAATCTCTTGTTTGTGCATTTAGCCCTGAGATAGTGACATTACATTCATTTTGTAATGGATTGGCATACTTTGTTCCACTGGCTGAAATACGTAATCCTTCATACCATTGAAGCCGTTCTCCGACTTCAATTCCGAGCCTTATTCGTCGAAGATCCATCTTCCTCACTCCAATACACTAATGATTGCGTCTTGGTAAATTCCTCATACCAAGGTAATGCATCATGCTCTGTTAAAAACATTAAATTAATTCCCTGATTTAAATAGCGATAAGGAATTATCGGTGTATTAGCAACAAGGCGCATTCCTGTAATAAGTATTTCGCCTTCTCGCTCGATATCACAAAACATGGTTTGATTAGCCACTTTAAGCGTTAATTGCCAATTCACACCGGCTATTGCTACAGAAAATCGTTGATTAGGAATGGCTTGTAATGGTATTTCTTGCATTTTTTCTACCTCCTAGCCCTGTTTTTTTCCTATTGGCATGGATTTTTTACTTTTCACATTTCCTCGATTAATCGTTGAGGATTGCTTAGGTTTTTTAGTCGATTTAGCTGATTTTTTATTGTATTCAGGCTCAATGCTTTTCCATTCAATAAACTTGAGTTTTAACTCAATAGCGTCTACTTTTGACGGATCTTCATCATGGCTAAGACTTTCTAATAGCATTGGTTGATAGGTACTAACACGTGTTTGAATACCCACTAACGTATTTTCGTCATATAACTGTTTTATAGTGGCATAAGCATTGGCAATATCGCCCGTTAACAATAAGCTGATACTGATACTGATGGGGTTGATCACCACATGGTCACTGCGGCTTTCCCCATTTTCTACCGTAAATGTAATCGCTTGGTGGCTATCGTCTATGGTGACTTGAGTTGGGTTAACACTATCAAACAATGTGGTAAAAGAGGCTAAATCAAAAATTCTAACTTCCGTTATCATAATTACACCCTCCAGCCACTAGAGTGATTCTGCGATATATTTTTAGCCTCTTGCTCTGTATAAGATTTCTTGATTTCTTTAACCACCTCCGCACCATTTGTGGCTTGAGTTTCAATTTTGATTTCACCAATTTGCACATTACTTTCGTTTTTAATGCTTGATTGATTACTGATCATTTGACTGGTCATCGGGTTTAAACTGTTATTTGACGATATTGCTAATCCGTTATTTAACGATTTAACCTCCTGCATAGGACTATAATATCGTGTCGCTGTTTGAGATTGTGGCAAGATATAGTCAAGCTCCCCCTCATTTGTTAATCGCCGCTCTACCTTTTGCACCACACGAATTTCTTTTTCTTCGTCGTCCATACCGAAAAAGCTTTTGGCTGATTGCCATATATCTTGTATTAGGTTGATTTTTTCATCGACAAAATCCAATATCTTTTCAACACAGCCCCACATCCATTCAAATAGGCTCACCACTGAATCAGAAACAAAAATAAAGATATCAATAATGGATTGCCCCCAAGCAATAAGATTATTAATCCCTATTTCTAGAGTCTGTATAAATTGATTAAATGAGTTAGATATTAGATCCCATGCAGCAATAACAAAATCAGCAACAACAGTGACAGCCTCTTTTAAATATTCAAAGAATGATTGCCATGCCTGCCATATCGTCATGATCACACTTTTTAATACTGGGTATTTTTCTAATATACGGCCGATCATGGAATCGTTACCGTTAATAAAATTCATAATATCGTCATAGACGAGTTTAAAGGCGACACCTAATAAACCAATCACCGTTGCAATAGCAATAATAGGTAATGCCATGGCAAGTGTCGATGCGGCAGCAGAGATCATGACGGGTAAATAATAAATAGCAACAGCGGCGCCGATGGCGGAGAAAAAGCTAATCACAATATCTTTATTTTTCACACAAAAATCGACTAATTTATCAAACCATTCCATACCTTTTGCCAGCGTAGGAATAATCATATCTAAAAAGTTATTTTTGAATTGTGCCGCTAATTGACTAAATTTATGTATTGTGGCATTGAGTTGGATCGCACTTTCAATACTGTCGTCGTTGATACCTGAGAATTGTTTTTGTACCCCCATCGTACGCTCTAGCTCTTGACGCCCTTTCATCATTAATTCGATGGTTTTATCATCAACAACACCTAATTTTTCCAGCTCTTTTTGGGCATCATCAAAACTCATATTTTTAACGTTATCAGCGACCTGTAAAAGCTGCTCTATGGGATCTTGCGTATCATCAAACGCAGTTGCCATAGCGGCTAAATCCGCTTGAGCAGCTTCTTTCGTGCCACCAATTGCAGCCATCGCCCCTGAAAAAGCGTCAATATCAATCGCCGCAATACCCATTTTTTTACTGAGTTTATCTAATGATTCGATTTCTTGAGAACGTTCAAGTGACGCAGAAAATACCTTTTGTAACGTCCCCATAATATCCGTTGCACCTATGGCGTTTAGGATAAAATCTTTCATTTTATCGACGGTTTGCTGATAACTTTTCCCGGTTTCATCAACACTACTGCTTAATCGACGTTGAGCTTGAGCTTCTTCTATTGCCGCTTTAATACCTTGGGTTTGCATGGTGCTGATAAATTGATCGTAATCGGCACCTAGATTTTTAATCACCTCATCAATAACTAATTTATTTTCTTTATTTTTCTTTTCTGCCTCAGTTAATAAAGTTAATTCATTATTTAATGAAGCAAGCTGATCTTCCATTGCCTGATATTCAGCATTTAAATTCGCAAGATGACTTGCATCACTATCCACATCATTGCTAAGCAAATTTCTCGTGTAATTTAATACTGACATCGCATCTTTTAGAGCGTCAATGCTTGACGTAATTGAAAGGATCTTCTCTTGTGTTTCACCACTATTTATTTCAATATTTATGGGCTCATCAAGCGATAAACTCGTCAGCCCCGTTAAGATATTTTGTAAAAAAGTATCAAATTCTTGAGTACTACTAAGTGCCGTTTTAACGATTTTTTGTATCGAATTTTCAACAGTTTCAGAGGCTTGAATAATTTCTTGGTTGTCCACCGAAAGGTTTATTTCAGGCTCCAGTGATAATTCGTTAAAACTGGTGGCTATTTCTTGAACAAAGGCAAAAAAGCGATTAATACCTGCTGATGCGCCCTGCTCTATTTTCTTCATTTCCTCAAGAATTTCGTTGGTCGATTTCCTGATATTATTTAATGCGTTATCAGATACCTCCGCGTCTAACGTCAGTACCTGACTAAATACGGGTAATAGCGACATTATCTCTCCTTGGACGCCGCTAGCGCCTCGTTATAACGATTGGTAATCGCAATTTCCCACAGATCAAAAGCTTCCTCTAAATCTATGGTTGTTTTGAGTTCTGTGAAAGAGGCGAAGCCGGCTGAGATGATGACGGCAAAGAAGCCATCAGCGTTTTTATAATCGACGGGAGAGAACCGCTGAGCTTGCCTAATAGGTATTGAAGGAAATTTTGGCTCCCGCCGTTGCCGAAAAAACTGGTGTTGTACTTTAACATTTCTAATTCAAGACGAATTAACGCTTCCCCATCAGGGACGTGATTATCAATTAATGTACTGGTTTTTAAATAAATTTCTTGGCCTTCTTTTTCTACAGCAACATACGCCATCATCTTTAACATGGCCTCTTTACTGACTTCATAATCACCGATTTTAGGGGCATTTGATAATGGGTATTTAGCCAAGATCTCTCGTCCAATTGTGGCGGGTAACCGGCTAATAATAAAGGTATGCTGTTGACGATCACTATCAATCACCGTGATCTCTTTTGGTTTAATCAACATATAAAAACTCCATAAAAAAAGGCGACCGAAGTCGCCATGATAAAAAGTAAGATTAATAATTAACGCGCTCTAACACGGTCAAAATCTTGGAAAATAAAAGTGTACTGCTTAGATTTAAGGCGTCCTGCCCCTGCGACTGAATTACCTCGGCAACCGTCAGTAATACGTCCATTACGTGCCGTGGTAATAGAGCCATCACCATAAGAAGCGACTAAAGTAATCACATCACTGGCAGGACGTCGTCCCCGTCTTGCCGTATTAGCATCAAACAAAATAGCTAGATTTTCGTCTTCTTCACTTCCCGCTAACACATTAATGGTGACCGTTTGAGGTGTTGGTGAAGACCAACTGACCAAATTACCATTAATATCTACCGCTGTTTGTGTAATATTAACTGTCGGTAAATCTAAAGGATCACCTTCATCAGAAAAGGTGGTGATCGGAATACCCGCTGGAAATGTTTTACTTGCTTGAATAATAAGGCTTAAGCCTGTTGCTGAAATATCGTTCATTGTTTGTTCCTTAAACTAAATTATGTGAGCCTTCAACTTTACGAACCCAATCGCCTTTACCGTAAATCAATACATATTTCATGGTGTATTCCGGTAAATTCCCTGGCCCTGTTTGTTCAACGATTTCAGCGTTGTACCAATAACCTTTGTTTTGTACATCGTGCCACGCTAAATCATCACCTGCCGCATCTGTAATTGCGATTTTTTGTACTTCTGTTAATGCTTTACCCGTTTGAATAGTGCCGTTATTTAATGCCTTTGTTACTGCCCCAGCAATGATCATCATCGCTCTTGCTTCACCATCTTTATTCGCAGGAATACCGCGCGTTGACAGTAGTAAACTAAGCCATTGCTGTGCAATATACGCTTTTAGCCATTGCTCATTGGCATGTACGCTCATATCTACTGGATTAGCACCATTACCACATAAAAAGCCACGTTGATAGAAGCTGATCTCAGAGCCAGATACCGCCGTTTCACCATAATAGTTCACGCGCAATTTATCTAAGCGATCGGCCGCCATATCTGTGGTAACTTGCGATGGGAATGTAATACCAAATTGACGATACATGTAATTGGTGGTGGCATTAGTACGCTCAAAATCTGTTGCTGCCATAATCGCCATAGGCAACGCTTGCACAAAAAAGTTTTCCTCGGTTTTTAAATTCAACCCTGTCGATGCTGTATTCATTAATGCCTTGCTGTACATTTCAGCTTGTTGATCTGGCACCGATAAATAAAGTTGGTATTTGACATTTTCACCTGCTACGTATTCAGCCAGTTCCACACTTTGCTCAATAGATAGTTCGGTTAAAAATGTTGCACTACCAAATGAGTCAGAAATAGCTTCTGCAGCCATAAAGGCTTCAAGGGCAGTCTGTGATGCATTACCCTCAGAAGTTTGTCCCTGACTTAACCCTAAGGCATCAGCAAGAGGTGAGTTGTTGACGCTAATCTGCGCTTTTTCTTGCACACCGCCACTGATTAAGAAAGCACTATCCATAGCATTAAAAGTCACATAACAACTGGCAAATTGTGGCTCACTTTCAGCATTGAGTTTTGCTTGAATTAAAGATGCGATATCACTATAGGACGTCACGTCTTGAAGAGAGAGCTTGCTGATTTTTGTGGTCACATCGCCAATCATCAGCGTTAACTCACCCTCTTCAATCAGCTTTAATTTATCCAGTGTGGCAACCGGTCCACCAAAGAGTGTTGGCGCTCGTCCCATTGGCTCATAAGAGGCAATTTGTAGCTCTTTAGGCTTGCTGACGGGAGCCGGACTCACATAACTAAAATATTGGCGGGCAAATTGCGCTTCTGGAGAATCAGCTCCCAGAAACGCATCAACTTTACCAGAAGTAAATTCGAGTACTTTCCCTGCTGGAATTTTAGGGTTTGTTGAAAAAATACGTGCGGTCAGTTTACGCATTGGTGCAGTAGAGGCACCAATCACCGCACTCGCAATATCAACATAGCGTGTTTGTTTAATAGACATATTTATCCTTAAATACGAGATAGATTAGATATAAGTAAATGTGTAGCTGCAGTGTTTAGAGATAACG
Source organism: Proteus sp. G4415 (assembly GCF_963896075.1). Taxonomy (NCBI): domain Bacteria; kingdom Pseudomonadati; phylum Pseudomonadota; class Gammaproteobacteria; order Enterobacterales; family Morganellaceae; genus Proteus; species Proteus sp. G4415. Next base: position 62,506 of record NZ_CAWQOK010000071.1, on the reverse strand, counting down.
AGCTGGGAAAAGTGACATTAAAATCAAATGAAGGATTATGTTCATAGCTATTTCCTTCATTAATTATTGGCGCACGCCTAATTTCTGTCGCACGTTGTATTCCTATTCCTTTTTTTCTCATTGATTCAATAAAAGGCAGCGAATGAATGATCATTCGCGTTGTTCTAATTAAATCACCTGCAGTAAAATCAGATTGTTTTTTAGTAAAGCTCTGAACTTGATAAGTTAACTCAACAAGTTGTTGTTCAGTGTGATTGGCATTATTACCTTGAACATCATAACTTCTTTTCTGCCAACCTTGGCTCACCTCCTTAATAGGAAAAAACATAATAATATTATTATCCGTGATTTCTTCCGGTTGATATCCTGTAATAACTTCAGCATTGATATCTGTTTTTATTAATTGTTTTATTAATTGCTCTCGAATAGCTTTATTAATATCGTTATCATTCATTTCATCTCCTTTATTTTACACTCCTTTTTAATCACTTTAATTAATACACTCTTGGCGAATATAATCTTGTAGACCTAAGATGATGGACTCTGACTGAGCAATTCTTTCTCTGAGTATCCAATAATTTCGGATAGCGGCGTCAGTAGGTCTGGCGCGGGTTGCATCATCCACGCGGGGGGTGGAATTGGCGTCGTTTTTTGCACAACTGGCTCTGATGTACACCCGCTCAGGATCACGCTCAGCATAACTACGCAACCGGTCAATTTCGCTCTTGGCACTGGCTAACTCCTGTAAACGTTGAGTATCCATTTGATATAATTGCTTTATTCTTAATTGATAGTTTTTGTTTTCTACAATCTGTTGCGTCAGTGTTTCATTAATTTTCACATATTTTTGTTTTAATATTTTATTTCTATCAATAACCCAAAAAAGTCCAGCAATTAAACATAACATAATGATTATTATGATTTTTGTAAGATTGTTCATAATAACAACCAAGCATCTTCAAATACTTTTTTTGCATAGGGTTGATAACCCAGTTCAATATTAATAATGGCTATAGATAAAGATATACAAACATTTTTTATTTGGGTATCAATAGGTTTATTACTTTCAATTCCTATTTCTTTTGATACGCGCTCAATATAACCTAATGTATTATTCTCATTAGGTGGTGCATAGCGATAAATAATAGATTTAATTGTATTTAAACCATATTTATTTTGATAGGTTTGAATTAATTTATAAATTGCTCTGATGCCATATTCTGGTGAAATAAATTGACAAAAATCTTTATCTGTTTGCGTGCTTGCTAATCCTTGCCATTTTGCACCATGGCGTATATTACCTGGGTTATTATTACGTTCACCCCGCGCTATTTTAGCCATTTTTAACTCCTATTTTTCCTGATAAGAAGTTTGCTTACAGGTTCAATGCCGACATAACCAATAAAGACACTGGCTAAGTAAGCAAATTGATGATTAATACTAAATAAAAGGAGAATATCTTTGATAAACCAAGCAAACATTGCACACATCAGTCCATCTAAAAAAGTTTTTTTCCATCCTCCTGCGTTATATAAACTTCGAAGAATAGCCATTCCCCCAGCGAGTAAGGCTGATATACCTTGCTCTTTCATTGAATAAAGAACAATGCATATTTGTTCCCATAGATCTGGATTTTCTTTCATTATTTCTTATGGCTTACCTCCAATCAGAGGAAATGTCATTAATAATATATTCATTCTTCATATCTAATTTTAATCACAAGGCTAATATGAATATATTGACGATTTTATTTATCTAATAAATGTAGATAAAAGCGTAGTATAAAAAATGCCATAACATAAACCTATTGGCAGAGAGATCGATTAACTCGCCAAGCTTATATAATGGTCAGTGTGATAGTGATAAATATTGAAAACAAAAAAGCCCCACTTCAAAAGTGAGGCTTCTTAGATTTTGCTGAGAGCTTGTTAGATACAAATCTCTCACTGTGGAGTTATAGTATGCTTATTTTTCCTTTAAGTCAACAATATTTTTCATAAAAATAAATAAAAATAGAAAATTATTACTTTACAGTAACTTCTTGTAGAAATTTATCTGATAAAGACTCTTCTTTAAAGCATTCCGCCACTAAAAAATCAAATAGCGGTTTATAATGACTATAAGCAGCCGTTTTTGAAATACTCACCACATGTTGCAATTGTTGTAAGACTTCGCTGAACTTAAGGCGAGGATAACCGCGTCCAGCACATTGGCGACAAGGTTTAAATACGGCAACTCCTTGTAATTCAGTCTGTTTTTTATCAACAATTTTTCCACGTCCATGGCAACGGCATGCTAAACGAATTTCCGCTTTACCTTTGCATGTAGGGCAAATAACGCGTGTTACTTCCCTTACCTCTCGAAAAGAAGCTTTATTTGATGAGGTTGTTTTTAGATGAGGTTTGGCATTTTGAGTAACCTGCAGGGTTGTTTTTCGACCATGGCATTTGGTGGTAAAAACTTCAACTTCGATAAAGCCATCATCACAATCAGGACATGCTCTCTTGCTGGCTGCACTTCTGGCATAATCCTGAAAAGCATATTCAGCGATAATATGTAAAACTTTAGCTTTATCATGTTCAGCTAACTTATCAATCATCTTATATTGGTTAACTTGAGTTAATGCACATTGATACAGGCTTTCTATCGCTTCTTCGGGACGGTTAATGTGGTGTTTCGCTAAAAATAGCTCTATTCCCATTCGCCCTTTACGTGTCGCTAAGCTTATTGAAGCCATTACATCCGTAATGGATAATGAATCAACAGCTTTAGGCGTCCTAACATCACTTAATACAACACTTTTTGGAGAAAAATACTTAGGTAAGTCAGCTAATCTCATACAATATTCCCTTTGATTTACTGTCACGATTTATTTGCTTATCCATATCCCACAACAAGTTAGGGGCACTTACATGCCTGCTTAAATCACCATTAGCGTATTGATGCACTCAATGCTATTTTATACTCAACCTATCCGTTATGGTTAATTTAGTTAACAAATCATGTTTAACATACTTTTATTAACTGTTAGTTAATGCTAGTATGTAACCAAAGTCACGTCAAGATAGAAAAGGAAATTAACTAGTGGTTAAAAATAACTATAAGTTAGCATTCACAAAAAGACTACAAGAAGCCTGCCTAGACTCCGGGATTGCGGGTAGAGGGTTAGGTAAAAGAATTACAGAGGCATTGGCTAAACAAGGAATAAAAGTCAGTGCGCCCGCGGTCTGGAAATGGTTAAATGGTGAATCCGTTCCTGACTCAACAAATATTTTAGCCTTAAGTCAGTGGCTAGATGTTCGAGCTGAATGGTTAGAATATGGCAGAGGAGCCAAGAAAAATGATGGCATTTCAGTTAATGAAATAATGCCTGTTAATGATTGGGATAATAGTACTCCTATAGAGCGAGATGAAGTGGAGATCCCATTTTATTCAACAATTGAATTGGCCGCAGGTTTTGGCAGTTGTACCACTGATAATCAAAAGGTGGAATTATTGAGATTCTCTCGTTCTACATTTAATCAATATGGTGTACAGCCAAGTGATGCTGTTGCTTTTAAAGTGCATGGCGACAGTATGTCACCGGTTATTCCTGACAGCTCTATTGTAACCATCAGTACAGGTCATACTAAGATTATTGATGGTGGTATTTACGCTATTCAGCAAGGTGACTTGTTAAGAGTTAAAATCTTGCACCGCTTACCCAATAATAAAATCATTATTCGTAGCTATAATACGATTGATTATCCTGATGAAGAATCAACCTTAGAAGAAGTAAAAATCTTAGGGCGAGTTTTTAATTGGTCGGTGATGGGCTGGTGATCGCTTTAGGAAAAGTGAATAGTGCTAACACTAGGCTTACTGCTATTCACCGTTAAGCCTAATGTTAGCTTTTTTAAATACAATAGCTCACAAGATCAATAATCCTAGACCACGTTTTACTTCATCAAGCTTTTGTTGAGTCACTTCTTTCGCTTTATCACTCCCTTCTTTGATCACTTGTAATAAATAAGCTTTATCATTAATAAGTTGCGCTCTTTTTTCACGTATTGGTTGCAGAAGCTCTTGTAAGATATCATTAAGCATAGCTTTGCATTTCATATCACCAAGTCCTCCTCTTTGGTAATGAGCCTTCATTGCTGTCACCATGGCTTTATCTTGGCAAAAAGCATCTAAATAGGTGAACACCACATTACCTTCAATATGACCTGGTGATGCAACATCAATATGTTGCGGATCGGTATACATCGAATAAACCGCTTTTTTAATTTCATCGGCTGTGGATGATAAATTAATCGTATTACCTAAGGATTTAGACATTTTCCCACTACCATCTGTACCAGGTAAACGACCGACTTGCCCTACCACGACCTTACAGCTTGTCAATACGGGTTGTCCTATTAAGCTATTTATTTTGGTGACGATTTCATTGGTTTGCTCAATCATAGGCAATTGATCTTCTCCTGCGGGCACAATATCTGCACTAAATGCAGTAATATCCGCCGCTTGACTGACAGGATAGGTTAAAAATCCCGCCGGCAATGAACGAGAAAGATTTTTTTGCAAAATCTCATGTTTTACTGTTGGATTACGCTCTAAGCGAGATACTGTGACAATATTTAAATACAGCATAGTCAGTTCTGATAAAGCCGGTAGTGCGGATTGTAAGCATAATGTGGAAAGTTTCGGATCAATACCAACAGCTAAATAATCAGCCACCACATCAAAAAGAAATTTACTGACCTTTTCAGGTGTTGAGCCATTATCGGTTAACCCTTGCATATCAGCCATTAAGATATATTGTGTCGCTTTATTCTGAAATTCGACACGTTGCTGAAGAGAGCCAATATAATGACCAAGATGTAAAGGTCCAGTGATCCGATCCCCTGTTAAAACTATCGATTTATTTTCAGTGAGATATTTGTTCATTGCATTTCCTTAGTTGGGATAAATACCGCCAGAGAAATGCCATAAACAACATCACCGCGCTCTGGCGGCAATAGTGTTATTTATATAAATCAAAGATAAATAGGACTAGGTGCCGCTTAAATAAAGCGCCACCAATTTTGAATTGATCTTAATGAGCGAGGTCTTGTATTCACAATCTTTCCTTATTAACTTATTTAGTTGTATAGCAGTTTTATCTATAAGTCAATCAAGGAAAATTATCCTAAGATCATCATTATCCCAACAAGTGGAGATAAGAAAAAACCCGTTACCTCTTACGAGATAACGGGCTCTTATATGGTGCCGGCTACCGGAGTCGAACTGGTGACCTACTGATTACAAGTCAGTTGCTCTACCAACTGAGCTAAGCCGGCGAATTCTGGCGGAAGGATAGAGATTCGAACTCTAGGATGGTTTCCCATCGGCGGTTTTCAAGACCGCTGCCTTCAGCCACTCGGCCATCCTTCCATGGCGCGCAATTATGCCTATCTCTGAGCTTGCTGTCTAGTCCTGATGATAAAAAAAATGTTTTTTTTATTTGTTTGCTTAAACTTCAGTCGAATTTTGCCTAAAAAACGATAACTTATTAATTTAGTGGTTAAATTTTGTGAGTTTTTGCTTTGTGATAATGGTGCTTTACAGATAAAAACGATGAATAAAGGCGAGAAAAAGATAAGAAAAAACCCGCTATCTCTTACGAGATAACGGGCTCTTATATGGTGCCGGCTACCGGAGTCGAACTGGTGACCTACTGATTACAAGTCAGTTGCTCTACCAACTGAGCTAAGCCGGCGAATTCTGGCGGAAGGATAGAGATTCGAACTCTAGGATGGTTTCCCATCGGCGGTTTTCAAGACCGCTGCCTTCAGCCACTCGGCCATCCTTCCATAGCGCGAAATTATGCCTATCTCTGAGCTTGCTGTCTAGCATTCAGCGTAAAAAAAATGACTTTTTTTGTTTATTTGCTCAAACTTCACCCGAATATCCCTTTTAAAGTAATAACCTGTTAATATAATGACTTAATACTGATGGTTGTTTAGCCAATTTTTTCTTTTTTATTGACTTCATTTCTTAAAGGCTCGCAAACTGAATGCGCACACTGACCCAATTAAAGCCAAATACATTAACTCGCTTATATGCTCTGTTTCTTCTGTTTATGGCCATATCCCTTTTTCTATATGCTTATAGCTATTTTGATACTTGGCTAGAAAGTAAAAAAAATGCCATTAACAACACGACTAATAAGTTTGCTTCTCAAGTTGAAGATTACCGCTATCACGCTAACCAACTATTCCAGTTATCAAACAAAATTAATGATCCAACCCTCTTTCTGCCTTTAAAAATCAATCCGGTCAAACTACGCTCTGATGTTTATTGGCTTGAAGGACGCGATCAGACCGTTGACGCTATTGTTTTTGGTAAATCGAATGAACAAACCTTTCAGTTAGCCGGTTATTTTGCAAACGCGTTAGAAATTATTTGGGGGGTACGTAATAACTATAGCTCTCTCTATTATCTTAATGGTAAAGGCAATGATCTTATCCTTATTACTACCCACTCAATACTAAAACCAGAATTGCGCTATAAAGAAAGCTATTTAACACTAACGGCTGAAAACAAACGTTCTGAGCTATTAATGCAATCAACGGCATTAGATGAAAAAGAGAGCCTTTCTCCCATTAGGAAAATGCCGACAGAAAATATTTATTACTATACCTATCGCACCATGTTTAATGTGCCAGGGCAACTGACCAGTGTTATTGCCTTTGATTTACCCATAAATAATTTTCTACCTGCTGAGCTATCACCTCAATATTTAAGATTATTACCCACAGGACAGCAGAGTGTTTATGATAAAAACAATATTGAGGTATCAACGGATGGGACTTCACTCATCTTCTCACAGCCCATTGCAGGAATACCCTACTCTTTATCTTATGAGTATCCACTAAAATCGATTTTCAATGAGATTGTGTATAAAAATATCTGGTTACTTATCAGCCTACTCATTTTTATCTCGATTTCAGTGTTTGGCCATATCTATATTCGTAATAAATATGTATTCCCTTATATTTCGATGACGCGTAATCTTCGCATCAAAGAAGAGATGACTAACGATATCATTTCTAATCTTCCTATTGGTCTATTGGTGTATAATTTTTCATCAAACCACAAAATTATTAGTAATAGCCACGCAGAGAAACTATTACCTCATATCGATTTATCTAAGATCCGTCAGATGGCGATTGAACATAATGGTTTAATCCAAACGGCCATTGATAACGAAATTTATGAGATCCGCACCAGTAGCAACAGCAATATCGATAATACTGCTCTATTCATTTTTCTGAATAAAGACAACGAAGCATTAATCAATAAGAAATTGCAGCTAGCACAACAAGAATATGAAAAAAATACGATTGCACGCCGCAAGATCTTATCCAATATGTCGTTAGAACTCATACGACCAATTAAAGATATTAATGAGATGGTATATCAATTTAAAGATCTACTTCCTAACGATACTCACCAACAATTACTGAGTCTGCTATTAGAAAAAACGAATTATATTTCTGAGTGGATAGAAAACATTACGCTAATTAATAAGTTAGAAAATCAAGAATGGAAAATACATCAAGATGAATTTGAACTTTCAACGCTAGTTGAATCTATTCTAATAACCGCATCACCATTTATGATAAGAAAGGGATTAACACTTTATTTCCATAATAATATTAAACCTAGTTTACTTTTATTTAATGATGGCCCAGCATTAAGTAAGATTATTTTATCATTGATTAATTATGCCATTAGTACGACTAATTATGGAAAAATAACCGTCAATCTAAATTTAGAAAAAAATAATGATAAAGAAGAAATAGTAATTGATATTATTGATAGTGGCAGTGGGTTAACAGCTCAAGATCTGGCTAATATTAAATATCCATTTTTAGGTCAAGCTATGGGTGATAAATATTATTCCAACTCGGGTATTATTTTTTATTTATGTCATTTGTTGTGTAACAAAATACAAGGCACTTTGACCATTACAAGCCAAGAAAGTATTGGCTCTCATTTCCGTATCGTACTTCCATACCAGCATATAGATACAGAAGAGCGCTCTTTTGACATATTATTAGAGGGTATAACTGCAAAACTCGCCATAAAAAACCCTGAAATAGAAAAAATAATCTGCCAACAGCTTGATAAATATGGCGCTACATACTTTGATAAAAATAAAGAGAATCTTTACTCAGAATACGATATCATACTTAGAGACACTCCGGATAATAATCCTGAATCAGCAACAGTATTATTAGTTAGCTCTATTACCGGATTTGAAAAAATAGCAAGAAATTTAATAAAGTGTAACTATAACTTCGGTGATCCATTAATTGAGGCTATTACTTATTTGATTGAAGAAAATGAACAACTTTCTCTCGAAACAACTCAAACGAGTATTCGTAATGAGAATAATAACCTTGATCATCACGAAGTAATTCTTAATAATTATAGGAAGAAGTTGAATGATAGTGATTATAAGGAACTATTTATCAATACTGTTCCCATTGATGTTGAAAAACTACACTTAGAAGCAACTAATAAAGACTTTCATTCTCTAGCTCAGACAGCTCATCGTCTGAAAGGGGTTTTTGCTATGTTAGATTTAGAATATCTCAGAGAGAACTGCGAATATTTAGAAGATGACATAAAAAATCATAATGAATTAGAGATAAAAGAACGTATCAATCAACTGGATAAATGGATCCGACAGTTGCTGTAGCAAGGTAACAATTAAACATGAATAACCTTAATATTATTATTGCCGATGATCATCCAATTGTTTTATTCGGCATTCGTAAATCTTTAGAACAAATTGAATGGGTTAATGTTGTTGGTGAATTTGAAGATTCCACTTCACTTATCAATAACTTATCTAAATTAAATGCAGATGCTCTGATCACCGACCTATCTATGCCTGGTGATAAATATGGTGATGGTATTACGTTGATAAAGTACATCAAAAGACATTATCCTAATTTGTCTATTATTGTACTCACTATGAACAATAACCCAGCTATCTTAAGTGCTGTTCTTGACCTTGAAATCGAAGGTATTGTATTAAAACAAGGTGCACCTGCTGATCTACCTAAAGCACTTGCAGCATTGCAAAAAGGCAAGAAATTTATGCCTGAAAGCGTGGCTAAGCTGTTAGAAAAAGTGAATGCCAATGGTTATGGTGATAAACGCTTATCTCCCAAAGAAAGTGAAGTGTTGCGCTTATTTGCCGAAGGTTTCCTTGTCACTGAGATTGCTAAAAAACTCAATCGTAGTATCAAGACTATCAGTAGTCAGAAAAAATCAGCCATGATGAAGCTCGGTGTCGACAATGATATCGCTCTGCTTAACTACCTATCATCAGTCACTATTGATAAGGAAATTAACGGAGAAAGCTAACCCGTTAACTTTTCTTCTCTATGCTGTATAGATAAAATCAGGAAGCTCATACCCATTGTGGGAGCTTCTCTGCTTTTTTATTACTTTTTATCCGCCATCACATCGTTGGCAACAAAAAAATGTTTTCCCCTCTTCCCCTATCATCCTTAACTGGGCAACCTAGCAACAATATTTATCACTGTAATATCGAAATTTTTCAATCAGATCTACCATGAAAAAACCTCGCTTTTCCGAGATTAACCGTTGGATTATGCCACATAGGTGAGTAATACATCTTTTAATACAGTAAGGGAGACTGGCTTGGAAACGCAATCATTCATTCCCGCATCAATACAACGTTGTTTTTCTTCGGCAATTGCATTTGCTGTAACGCCAATAATAGGAATAGTGCGACTCAATTCACGCACTGTTGTCGCTAATTGATAGCCATTCATATTTGGCATATTGACATCGGTTAAAATAATATCGACATGATTTTCTTGCATAAAGGCTAAAGCATCACAGCCATCTTCTGCCGTTGCGGTATTAAAACCAATTTTTTTCAGTTGATCGGTCAACAATAAACGATTGATAGGGTGATCATCAACAATGAGCACTGTCAATAATTGTAGATCGTGATCCGTCATTAACGCATTATTTTCTGAGTCATCAGACTCTAATTTTGTTTGTGGTAATTGTAGGATAATCTTAATTAATTCATTTAATTTATATGTACTACATAACCAATTATTCTCAGAGATTTTCTTTGCAGGCTCAAAATAGTGTTCATAAATACGGATAAATTGGCAAGAGTTATCTAAACATTCATCATGATCGGTGATAATAAAATCATTCTCAGAGACCTGAGTCACTTCCGTGAATAATTGACAATGTAAGCCCACATAACTTAGATATCGTTCAACAAAGCTTTCTAGATAAAGATTTTTAATACTGATAAAGCAGCGAATAGTACTCTCTTTATAGAGATTATATTTGGTTTGTCCATCACTCGAATTTAGTGCCCCATATAAAGGGATCCGCACAGTAAAACGGCTACCCACATTTTCTTGAGAAACAACACTGATATCACCATCCATCAAGTTAATCAGTTTTTCACAAATCGCTAATCCTAATCCTGTACCTTCTGAAGCACTGTCTGTATTTTGCGAGACCTGAAAGAAGGGTTCAAAAAGCTGATGAAGCATTTTTTCATTTATCCCTCTGCCGGTATCATGAATATCGAAATAGAGATAATATTCATCTCGATACAGGTGCAAAGTAATACATCCTGTCGTAGTAAATTTAATACTATTATTTAGTAGATTAGAGATAACTTGCTGGACACGAACCGGATCGTTATTAACGATTTTAGGTACATCCGGCTCAATAAAGCAGTAAATAGCTAAATCTTTTTTAGCAATTAACGGCAAATAGTTAGAGATAACAAAAGAGACAACTTGGCGACAATTGAATGGCTTAACGTCAATTTTTAATTGTTTCGATTCTATCTTCGAGAAATCGAGGATATCGCTGATAATTTTGAGTAGCAGCGATGAAGAGTTATCCATTGTTTTTAATAATCTGGCAGTCTCTTCATTTTGCGTCAATGATTGTAATAATTCTAAGTTACCAATAATGCCATACAGTGGTGTACGCAATTCATGGCTGACTGTCGCTAAGAACATTGATTTAGCTTGGTTTGCTTGTTCTGCGGCCGTTGCCATATTTTGTAGAGAGCGTTCCATTTTAACACGAGCGCTGATATCTACTAATACGCAAATCGCCACATCTTCATTCTGATAACGTGAATTCACAAAACTAATTTGCAAATGATTATGATTATTAGTGACCACATCCACTATATTGCTACTTTTTTCAGCAATAATAGAGAGAATATTTTGTTTATCACTATGGCTTAATAAGCGAAAATAATTATGGGCGAGCTCATTACTTAAAATAATCATGCCATCGCGTATTCTTAAGATACTTATTCCTACTGGGGCTGACGCGACTATTTTATGATTAAACTGCTCATGCTCCTCTAAGCGTGAAGCATTATTTTCTGCAGGTGAAAATATTTTTCGCTCAAAAATCCAAACGAAAATAAAGATAACAATCGCCGAAATGATATTTAAAATAATGGCATTAAAAATAGTAAACTTAAATTCATTTAAAATTTGTTTTAATGGTAGTGAATAAACCACACTAAAAGAAGAAGGAAGTAGCTTACGTTTTGCAACTAAATCACTAAAATCATCATCAAAGCCAAAGTAAGGAGCACTAACATCCGGTACATCCCTTACACTGCGATAATTATTCTCTTCAGGATAACTTAAGACTGGATTATTTTTATTGTTTAAAAGATGAATAGAGATAACGCGATCTTTCGTAGGTGAAAAATACTCCAATCGGATCGCCCTTTCGATACCAATGAGTGCAATAAATTTCCCTGACGCATAAACTGGCGACATGACATAGAGGATACCGCTATCCCCCTTGGCATCAGGTACTATCCAGTATTGATTACTCTCTTTCCCTTGAGCTCGTTGATTAATGTAATTACGTGTATTTTCATAAACCATTTTTTTCAACAGTTCAGTATCAATAGGTGATGCACGCAATGGGAAATTAATCATACACATACTATGAGAGCCAACCATAAATACTTGGTTGATACCTTGTAAAGCAGGGGTATTATCTTTCCAGTAATACAGAATACTATTAAATGATCGAAAATAATTGTTTGTTTGCCCTTTGAATAATTCACAATCGGCACTTTCACTTAATTTATGAAGTGAAAAAGGCCCTTCATAAAAAAAAGAATTATTCATCTTAGGGTTTAAATTGAGTTGCTCTTGATGCCGCTCTGCTAAATATTGCAAATCGCGGATAGTACTCGAGGTTTGGCGAAAGAAGCCCAATAAATCGGTATAGTTATTACTATATTCTTGTCGGATATCTGATTTAGTATCATTAAAGATGTTGATGAGATAAAACATGGTTAATAATGCGCCCATTGCCCACAACATGATACCCAGTGCACGAAAAAGGTAGCGGGAAATTTTTAATGACGTTTTAAATGACGAAAGATATCGCAAATAACCACCCTAATCGGTAATACAGATAATCAACTTTCTCATTCTAACAGAAGTTACTCTAGGTCTGAATGAGATGATCTTTATCATCAGGATAATTTTTTCTGATGACTGATAAAATTTTTTGACTAATAAATGCTTATAATATAAAAAAGCAGGCATTCCGCCTGCTTTTTTTGCTTTAAGTTACTGAAAAATAGCTATTATTCTTCTTCACTATCCGCATCATCTGTTGGTTCAGACTCTGGAACATCAGAGATATTGTCGCTGATCATTTCATCAACTTCATCATCATCTAATGCATCATCTTCATCTTCAACACGTTGTAAGCCAACGACTAGCTCGTCTTCTGTAGTACGGATCAAGGTAACACCTTGTGTATTACGTCCCACAATGCTGACTTCTGATACTCGGGTACGCACTAACGTTCCGGCATTGGTGATCATCATAATCTGGTCAGTTTCTTCAACTTGAATAGCGCCTACCACTTTACCATTACGCTCACTCACTTTAATCGAGATAACGCCTTGTGTTGCACGGTTTTTGGTTGGGTATTCACTTTGAACGGTACGTTTACCATAACCGTTTTCAGTCACTGTTAAGATATCACCTTCGCCACGAGGAATGATCAGTGAAACCACTTTATCATCATCAACCAGTTTCATACCACGAACACCTGTCGCAGTACGACCCATTGGGCGAACACACTCTTCTGCGAAACGAACCACTTTACCATCTGCTGAGAACAGCATAGCTTCATTACTACCGTCGGTTAAATCAACACCGATAAGCTCATCGCCATCATTTAAATTAACCGCGATAATACCAGCACTACGAGGACGACTGAAGTCTTGTAATGGTGTCTTTTTAACCGTACCGCTCGCCGTTGCCATAAAGACAAATTTACCTTCTTCATACTCTCTTACTGGAAGAATAGCGGTGATCCGCTCATCTTGCTCTAGAGGTAATAAATTGATAATTGGACGACCACGAGCACCGCGGCTCGCTTCTGGTAACTGATAAACTTTCATCCAGTACAGGCGACCACGACTTGAGAAACACAAAATAGTATCGTGTGTATTAGCCACCAGTAGGCGATCGATAAAGTCTTCTTCTTTGATCCTTGCGGCTGACTTACCTTTTCCTCCACGACGTTGCGCTTCATAATCAGTCAATGGCTGATATTTAACGTAACCTTGGTGAGATAGTGTCACAACCACATTTTCTTCATTAATCAGATCTTCGATATTAATATCAGCGGTATTTTCAGTGATTTCAGTACGACGAGGATCGTTATATTGTGTTTTAATTGCTGTTAGCTCTTCACGAATAACGTCCATTAAACGCTCAGGGCTTCTCAAAATATGCAATAACTCAGCAATTTGTAGCAGTAATTCACGATATTCATCTAGCAGTTTTTCATGCTCAAGTCCGGTCAGTTTCTGCAAACGCAGATCTAAAATGGCTTGTGCTTGTTGTTCTGTTAGATAGTATTTACCGTCATGCACACCAAATTGTGGCTCTAACCACTCAGGGCGAGCAACATTGCTATCACCAGCACGCTCTAACATCGCAGACACGCTACCGAGATCCCAAGGTTGGGCAATTAATGTTGCTTTCGCTTCTGCTGGGGTTGGTGCTTGACGAATTAATTCAATCACAGGATCGATATTGGCCAAAGCGACCGCAAGTGCTTCTAAGATATGAGCACGATCACGCGCTTTACGTAATTCAAAAATGGTACGACGAGTCACCACTTCACGACGATGGCGAATAAAGGCTGCGATAATTTCTTTTAGGTTCAATAATTTTGGTTGGCCTTGATGAAGCGCAACCATATTAATACCAAAAGAGACTTGCATTTGAGTTTGTGAAAAGAGGTGATTTAATACTACTTCACCGACTGCATCACGTTTGATCTCAACAACAATACGCATACCGTCTTTATCAGACTCGTCACGTAATCCGCTGATACCTTCAATACGTTTATCTTTTACAAGCTCCGCAATTTTTTCAATTAAACGGGCTTTATTCACCTGATAAGGAATTTCTGTCACGATAATGGTTTCGCGACCCGTTTTCTCATCAGTTTCAATATCAGCCTGAGCACGGATATAAATCTTTCCACGCCCTGTACGATAAGCATCTAATATTCCTCTGCGACCATTAATAATCGCAGCAGTCGGAAAATCAGGCCCGGTAATATATTCCATTAATTCTTCTATGGTGATGTCTTCATTATCAACATAGGCAAGACAACCGTCGATAACTTCACCGAGGTTATGCGGAGGGATATTCGTTGCCATCCCAACGGCAATACCTGAAGAGCCATTAACTAACAAGTTTGGAATACGGGTTGGCATAACAGCCGGTATATTTTCTGTTCCATCATAGTTAGGAACAAAGTCGACCGTCTCTTTTTCCAAATCCGCCAGCAGTTCATGGGCGATCTTCGCCATACGAACTTCGGTATAACGCATAGCCGCCGCGGAGTCACCATCAACTGACCCGAAGTTACCCTGACCGTCAACCAACATGTAGCGCATAGAAAAAGGCTGTGCTAAACGAACAATCGTTTCATAGACAGCACTGTCACCGTGCGGGTGATATTTACCGATTACATCCCCAACAACACGGGCTGATTTTTTATAAGGTTTATTCCAATCGTTTCCCAGTACATTCATCGCAAATAGCACTCGGCGGTGTACTGGCTTCAGTCCGTCTCGAACATCGGGTAATGCGCGTCCTACAATAACGGACATCGCATAATCCAAATATGAGCTTTTCAGCTCTTCTTCGATATTAACTGGTGTGATTTCTCTGGCAATGTCGCTCATGGAGCCACTGTCCCTCATACTACGGATTCAAAGGTGTAGAACTATACCACAAATCGCCAATTTTAGGAAAACTGAAACAATGAAATTAATCACTCTTTCGCGATTCTCTTCGATTTAGCTTCGATTTCGCTCTCTAACATTGGTAGAATCATCGGTAATATGAAAATAGGAGTAATACTTTCTGATGAATGATAAAACAACCTCTTTGCATGCTAACGTAGATCAGCATGAAATCGACAAATTTGAGAGTGTCGCATCAAGATGGTGGGATCTTGAAGGTGAATTTAAACCCCTACATCGCATCAATCCACTAAGACTTAATTATATCCAAGAACGTGCTGATGGCTTATTTGGTAAAAAAGTACTTGATGTTGGGTGTGGTGGCGGTATTTTATCTGAAAGTATGGCCCGTGTTGGTGCAGAAGTCACCGGACTCGATATGGGGAAAGAGCCATTAGAAGTCGCTCGTCTCCACTCACTGGAAACCGGTATCCCTGTCACCTATATACAAGATACCGTTGAAAACCATGCCGCAGAATATCCACAACGCTATGATGTGGTCACTTGTATGGAAATGTTAGAACACGTTCCAGACCCTTCCTCCATTGTAAGATCATGTGCCAAACTGGTGAAACCAGGTGGACATGTATTCTTTTCTACCATCAACCGTAATAAAAAAGCGTGGTTTATGCTGGTGGTAGGCGCGGAGTATATTCTGAATATGGTTCCTAAAGGCACCCATGATGCGAATAAATTTATTCGTCCCTCAGAATTATTAAGCTGGGTCGATGAAACCAATTTACGTAGCAAAAATATGATTGGGTTACATTACAATCCTATTACAGACAAATTCCGATTAGCGCCAAATGTTGATGTTAATTACATGGTGCACACTCAAGCGACCGATAATTCGGATTTGTGAAATAGAGAGATTGATTTGGTTTAATAAAACATCAAACGATCACATTTTTAAAAATTGACTTTGCCTCTTTTTAGCGTCGTTTTAAGTTTCTGACTGCCTGTATTTATGCAGGGTACAGGCAGTTGTTAAAAAAATTATCCCCTATTTATCCACAGAAACATTCAGATTTGTACACTTGATCAATCCCTCAATTACCATTATCTTGTTATCACCATTTGAACAAACCCCTATATATTGTGTTTCCTTAAATTTCACACCACAAGACTCCTTGGCAATGTTTGTCATCGGGAGCGCTTTTTTGCGGTATAAAATTTCAGGTTGCCCATTTATAGGTCATTAAAGCCAGAAAGGTGCATCGCTCATGAATCACAGCCTGCTCGTCACAAAACGTGATGGTCATAAAGAACGCATTGACTTAGACAAAATTCACCGTGTTATTACTTGGGCCGCTGAAGGTCTAGAAAATGTCTCTGTTTCTCAAGTTGAGTTACGTTCTCAGATTCAGTTTTATGATGGTATCAAAACTGCCGATATCCATGAAACACTGGTTAAAGCTGCTGCAGACTTAATATCTGGTGAAACACCTGATTATCAGTATCTTGCTGCTCGTCTTGCTGTCTTTAATTTACGTAAAAAAGCCTATGGTCAATTTGAGCCACCGGCATTGTATGATCACGTTAAACATTTAGTTGAACTCGGTAAATATGACCGTCATCTTCTCGAAGATTACACCAAAGAAGAGTTCGAACAGATGGATAAGTTTATTGTTCATCAACGTGATATGAATTTCTCTTATGCAGCAGTGAAACAGCTAGAAGGTAAATATTTTGTTCAAAACCGTATTACCGGTGATATTTACGAAAGTGCACAATTTCTCTATGTGTTAGTTGCCGCTTGCCTATTTTCGCGTTATCCAAAAGAGACGCGTATGGATTATATTGAGCGCTTTTATAACGCGGTATCCACATTTAAAATCTCACTCCCAACACCTATTATGGCGGGTGTAAGAACTCCGACACGTCAATTTAGCTCCTGTGTTCTGATTGAGTGTGATGATAGCCTTGATTCTATCAATGCGACCTCAAGTGCTATTGTTAAATATGTATCTCAACGTGCAGGCATTGGGATTAATGCCGGTCGTATTCGTGCATTAGGTAGTGCTATTCGTAATGGTGAAGCATTTCACACGGGTTGTATCCCATTCTATAAGCACTTCCAAACGGCGGTAAAATCTTGTTCACAAGGTGGGGTACGTGGTGGTGCAGCAACGCTATTTTATCCTTTATGGCATTTAGAAGTTGAAAGCCTACTGGTATTAAAAAATAACCGTGGTGTTGAAGATAACCGTGTACGCCATCTCGATTATGGTGTGCAGTTAAACAAATTAATGTATGAACGTTTAATCAAAGGTCAGGATATTACATTATTTAGCCCGTCTGATGTGCCGGGTCTCTATGATGCATTCTTTGCTGATCAAGACGAATTTGAACGTTTATATGTACAATATGAGAAAGATAAGAGTATTCGCCAAAAACAAGTTAAAGCGGTTGAATTATTCTCACTCATGATGCAAGAGCGTGCCTCTACAGGTCGTATCTATATTCAAAATGTTGACCACTGTAATACACACAGTCCGTTTGATCCGGCGATTGCACCTATCCGTCAATCAAACTTATGTTTAGAAATAGCACTACCAACCAAACCATTAAATGATATTAAAGATCCAAATGGTGAAATTGCCCTGTGTACACTTTCGGCCTTTAATCTTGGGGCGATTGAAAATCTAGACGATTTAGAAGAGCTAGCACGTTTAGCCGTTCGCGCGTTAGATGCTTTGTTAGATTACCAAGATTATCCAATTTTAGCAGCTAAACAAGGTGCTATGGGTCGTCGTACACTGGGTATTGGTGTGATCAACTTTGCTTATTATCTGGCTAAACACGGTGTTCGCTACTCAGATGGTAGTGCAAACAACTTAACACACCGTGCCTTTGAAGCTATTCAATACTATTTATTAAAAGCATCAAATGAATTAGCAAAAGAGCAAGGGGCATGCCCATGGTTTAATGAAACCACCTATGCAGAAGGTATCTTACCTATTGATACTTATAAAAAATCATTAGATGTACTGACTAATGAACCTCTGCATTATGACTGGGAAAGCTTACGCAAAGAGATCAAACAATACGGTTTACGTAACTCAACGCTCTCTGCATTGATGCCATCAGAAACATCATCACAAATATCAAATGCAACCAATGGTATCGAACCACCTCGTGGTTATATCAGTATTAAAGCTTCTAAAGATGGCATCTTACGTCAAGTGGTTCCAGAATATGAGCGCCTAAAAGGGGCTTATGAATTACTGTGGCAAATGCCAAGTATCGAAGGTTATTTGCAGTTAGTCGGTATTATGCAAAAGTTTGTCGACCAAGCGATTTCTGCCAACACTAACTACGATCCTACTCGTTTCCCTAGTGGTAAGGTTCCTATGAACCAGCTGCTAAAAGATTTGCTGCTCGCCTATAAATATGGTGTAAAAACACTCTATTATCACAATACCCGTGATGGTGCAGAAGATGTACAAGGTGATCTGGAAGAAGTCGTTGAAACGGCAGATTCAGATTGTGAAGGCGGCGCGTGTAAAATTTAATTGAGGAAGCTATGTCTTATACCACTTTTTCACAAGTTAGAAATGATCAGCTTCAGGAGCCCATGTTTTTTGGGCAACCTGTTAACGTAGCGCGTTATGATCAGCAAAAGTACCCTATTTTTGAAAAACTAATTGAAAAGCAACTCTCTTTCTTCTGGCGTCCAGAAGAAGTTGATGTTTCTCGTGATCGTATTGACTACAATGCGCTTCCCGATCACGAAAAACACATTTTTATTAGTAATTTAAAATATCAAACTCTGCTTGATTCGATCCAAGGTAGAAGCCCTAACGTGGCATTTTTACCTTTAATTTCGATTCCAGAATTAGAAACTTGGGTAGAAACATGGTCGTTCTCTGAAACCATCCATTCACGCTCTTATACCCATATTATTCGTAATATCGTCAACGATCCGTCGGTCGTTTTTGATGATATTGTTGAAAATGAAGAGATTTTAAAACGTGCTCGTGATATCTCATCTTATTATGATGAGTTAATCAATTTAACTAACCTTTACCATATGTTTGGTGAAGGTACGCATCAAATAAAAGGTAAAACTGTTGAAGTTACTTTACGTAAGCTCAAAAAACAGCTTTACCTATGCTTAATGAGTGTTAATGCTTTAGAAGCGATTCGTTTCTATGTCAGCTTTGCCTGTTCATTTGCCTTTGCAGAGCGCGAACTGATGGAAGGTAACGCTAAAATCATTAAATTGATTGCCCGTGATGAAGCATTACACTTAACTGGCACACAGCATATGCTCAATTTACTGCGTTCAGGTCAAGATGATCCTGAAATGGCCGAAATTGCCGCAGAATGCGAACAAGAATGTTATGACCTATTTGTTGAAGCAGCAGAGCAAGAAAAAGAGTGGGCAGAATACCTATTCTCAGAAGGCTCTATGATCGGTTTAAATAAAGAGATCCTTTGCCAATATGTTGAATATATTACTAATATTCGTATGCAGGCAGTAGGACTTAAATTGCCGTTTAAAGCACGTTCAAACCCTATTCCATGGATTAATGCTTGGTTAGTATCTGATAATGTGCAAGTTGCACCACAAGAAGTTGAAGTAAGCTCATATCTAGTAGGTCAAATCGACTCACAAGTAGATACTGATGATTTAAGTAACTTCGAACTGTAAAACAGAGAACTAGCGCTATACATTATGGCATCTCATAAAGTGACCCTGCACCAGCAGGGTCTATCAACCGCATTAGAATTTAGCTCTGAAACGCATCCTTCCTTGTTGGAGACGTTAGAGCGCAGCAAAATTCAAATCGAATATCAATGCCGAGAAGGTTATTGTGGCTCTTGCCGATTACGCTTAGTAAAAGGCAAAGTATGTTATCGCAATGAGCCATTGGCATTTATTCAAGCTGATGAAATTTTACCTTGTAGCTGTCACCCTGTGAGTGATATCGAAATCGAGATCTGCACAAAGTAAAACCATTGACTATAATGATCACTGTTTTCTTATATTGTTCTTTTTCTAACACAAATGCGTATTTTTAACTAAAGTTAAATAACAGAGTTATAAAAAGGATCGTTACTATGAAACTAAAAACTATTTTACCGATTTGTGCCGCCTCTTTCTCTTTACTGCTATTAGCAGGTTGTTCATCGCCACAAAAAATTGAAACCGTCGATGGGCAAACTATTTTGACCACAGATAAACCTCAAGAAGATGAGTCTACCGGATTAATTATTTATAAAGATGCTGAAACCGGTGCAATCAAACAAATTAATCGTGATCAAATAAGAAGAATGGTTGAGCTTGATGATTAATTAATCTTTTTTTGTCATTCAACAACCAAAGACATGTTAAATAGCGCCAACATTTTGTTGGCGTTTTTTTATATCCCTTTTATTTTGTAAACAAAAGATTACACCAATCGTAATTAAAATTTGACAGAAATTTACCATTCTTATACCCTACTTTTAACTAGGTAAAATAGTTTGGAAAAACGAGGACTTTGTGAAAAATCGCACTATAGGCAGTGTATTTATTGTTGCAGGAACAACAATTGGTGCAGGAATGTTGGCAATGCCACTTGCTGCTGTGGGTATTGGCTTTAGTACCATGGTGTTATTGCTGGTGGGCTTATGGCTATTAATGAGTTACACCGCGCTTTTATTAGTGGAAGTCTATCAATACAACGATCCCCATACAGGCCTTGGCTCTATTGCGAAACGTTATCTGGGTATTGGAGGACAAGTCGTTACAGGTTTAGCTTTGCTACTTCTTATGTATGCTTTAACAACGGCTTATATCAGTGGTGCGGGTGAATTATTAGCTTCGACTTTATCTTCTTGGATTGGTCATAAGATAACCATCACACAAGGTATCATTATCTTTACAGTTATTGGTGGTGCGGTAGTCGGTATTGGTACCACTTCTGTGGATATGATTAACCGCTTACTCTTTACAGCAAAAGTTATTTTCTTAATTTTTATGCTGGTAGTCATGTTACCCCATGTGGAAAAAGTCAACTTAACCTCTATGCCTATCGCTCAGGGGCTCGTTCTTTCTGCGATCCCGGTTATTTTTACCTCTTTTGGTTTCCACGGTAGTGTACCCAGTATTGTCAGCTACATGGATGGCAATATCAAAAAACTACGCCTAATATTTATCGTAGGTAGCGCAATCCCTCTTATTGCTTATATTTTATGGCAATTAGCAACATTAGGAGCTATTCCTACCACCACCTTTATGGGGATTTTAGCCCAAGAATCTGGCTTAAATGGCCTACTCACCGCCATCCGTGATGTGGTTGCTACACCGCGAGTCAATATTGCTGTCAACCTTTTCGCAGCCCTTGCACTCGCCACCTCTTTCTTAGGCGTAGCATTAGGATTATTTGATTATCTAGCTGATTTGTTTAAACGCAGTAATCGCGCATCTGGTCGTTTTCAATCTGGTTTATTAACCTTTGTTCCACCGCTATTCTGTGCGTTATTTTTCCCTAACTTTGTGCAAGCCTTAGCCTATGCCGCAATTGCTTTATCTATTCTCGCACTATTATTACCAGCACTACTGGTATGGAAAGTAAGACAGCAAAAGCAGACTACAGAGCATTATAAAGTTAAAGGCGGTAATCCAGCCTTAGCCATTGTATTTATCTGCGGGTTAGTGGTGATTGGTATTCAAATAGCGATTACCTTTAATATATTGCCACAAGTGGGTTAATCACCATTAGCTGATAAAAATCAAATAAAAAGCAGGTGTTAATTGTAACACCTGCTAAAAATAAATAACTAAACGGGAAAAACCTAATGTTCCCGTTATTGATATTAGAAACTTAAACCAGCTCCTACATAGAAACCATCAGCAAGTTTATTGTTACTGTGATTATGCGCGTTTTCAATTTCAATCACCCGATAACCCGCATTAACATGAAGTGGTTTAAATACCGTGTATTTAGCACCAACATCCGCTTCATAATAGGATTTACTTCCTGAGGTTAATCCTTCCGGCGAAGCATAAGCTTCACCATAAACACTCAGTGAAGGTAAAACACGCCAATTAAGTCCAACACCACCAGCTAATGCCGCGCCGTCATCACCATTTTTGGGGGAGAGGTAAAGTGCTTTACCACCAACGCTTGCTGAGAATGGGCCAAGAGGTAACGCAAATTTTGCACCTAAACTACCTAATTGACCATCGTGATCACTACGTGCCCAATTACCGTTAAAAGAAAGTCCAGAATCGGCATCACCTAAACCTGCTTGTACATCGGTATAATGTTTACCCGCTTGCACATTCATCGATATGGCATTGGCATTAGCAGAAATAAGCAATGCGCTCATTGCTCCTAATAATAAAAACTTTTTCATTATGATTACCCCAGCAAATAATTTTCCCAACTTATAATTATACAGCAAATTTATTAAACAATTTTACTGAGAATTGAAAGTCAATGTTTAGATTTTTCAATCTATGTAAATAAGTTACATCTATCAATACTATCGGTCCAATGGGTTTTATTAATAATTTTAATCTTGCTAAAGTGGAATTACAGTAAAATTTAACCATAATAAATATAAGGCTGTTCGCTTCGTTTTATTCACCCATGCTATTTTTTAATGTTCACTATTCCACAAATTGGAGAAGATGTGATGGAAAAGAAAAAGCTCACAACGGCGGCTGGTGCACCAGTTGTAGATAATAATAATGTAATAACAGCAGGACCTCGTGGCCCAATGTTACTACAAGATGTCTGGTTTTTAGAAAAACTTGCCCATTTTGATCGTGAAGTTATTCCTGAAAGACGTATGCACGCAAAAGGCTCTGGTGCCTTTGGTACATTTACGGTCACTCACGATATTACGAAATATACTCGAGCTAAAATTTTCTCTGAAGTGGGTAAAAAAACAGAAATGTTTGCTCGTTTTTCAACAGTGGCGGGTGAACGTGGTGCAGCTGATGCTGAGCGCGATATTCGTGGATTTGCCTTAAAATTTTATACAGAAGAAGGTAACTGGGATATGGTGGGTAATAATACTCCTGTATTCTATCTACGTGATCCCCTTAAATTCCCTGACCTTAACCATATCGTAAAACGTGACCCTCGCACTAATATGCGTAATATGGCTTATAAATGGGATTTCTTTTCTCATTTACCAGAATCTCTACACCAATTAACTATCGATATGAGCGATCGTGGTTTACCTTTAAGCTATCGCTTTGTGCATGGTTTTGGTAGCCACACTTATAGCTTTATCAATAAAGATAATGAACGTTTCTGGGTTAAATTCCATTTCCGTTGCCAACAAGGCATCAAGAACTTAATGGATGATGAAGCGGAAGCTCTAGTAGGTAAAGATAGAGAAAGCTCTCAGCGTGATCTTTTTGAAGCCATTGAACGTGGTGATTATCCGCGTTGGAAGTTACAAATTCAGATCATGCCAGAAAAAGAGGCATCAACCGTGCCTTATAACCCATTTGATTTAACCAAAGTTTGGCCACATGCTGATTATCCACTCATGGATGTCGGTTACTTTGAGTTAAACCGTAATCCAGATAACTACTTCTCTGATGTTGAACAAGCTGCATTTAGCCCTGCGAATATTGTTCCAGGTATTAGTTTCTCACCAGATAAGATGTTACAAGGTCGTCTATTCTCTTATGGTGATGCACATCGTTACCGTTTAGGCGTTAACCATCATCAAATCCCTGTTAATGCCCCAAAATGCCCATTCCATAATTATCATCGTGATGGTGCTATGCGTGTTGATGGTAATAGTGGTAATGGTATTACTTATGAGCCAAATAGTGGCGGTGTGTTCCAAGAGCAACCTGACTTTAAAGAGCCACCACTTTCTATTGAAGGTGCAGCCGATCACTGGAACCATCGTGAAGATGAAGATTATTTCAGCCAACCTCGTGCACTGTATGAGCTATTAAGCGATGACGAGCATCAACGTATGTTTGCGCGTATTGCGGGCGAATTATCACAAGCAAGTAAAGAAACACAACAACGTCAAATCGACTTATTTACCAAAGTTCATCCTGAATATGGCGCTGGCGTTGAAAAAGCGATTAAAGTGTTAGAAGGGAAAGACGCTAAATAACCTGATAACAAGAAGCCCTGTGAGCAACTCGGCAAAATAATAAGGCGCCTGTAGTTTGGGCGCCTTTCTTAAAGTCGTTCGATAAAATCGCAATATCAATTTACTTGTTGCCCTTTCACCCACTGTTGCACTTGTTTACGAGAGATTTTGATCCCCCCACTCTTTAGCTGTTCTGGTAATAGTAAACAAGCGATGGGACGTTGAAAGCCTGCTAAACGCGTATGATACCATTGTGGTAATTGATTAATTGTCTCAATATCAGTATCAACAACAGCAACGGGACGTTGACCAAATTCAATATCGTCAATCGGGACAATAAATGTTTGGCGAACATTCGGGTGACTATTTAGCACCTTTTCAATATCTTCTGGCTGTATACCTTCACCCGCACTAAAAAACAGATTATCTAATCGCCCTAAAATGCACCATTCCCCCTCTTTAAAACAACCTCTATCCCGTGTTGCATACCAATCATCCTGAGTCTGTGATAACGGCTTTAATTGACCATCAAACCAATATCCTAATGCAACACTATCAGATTTGATCTGGATTTCATTATCCACTAATCTGACCGCTTTACCCTTTAATGGCGTACCAACTCCCGCTTTACCATCTGCGCGTTTTGCACAAACAGTAGAGGCCATTTCAGTCATGCCATAACCACACCAACACTGAATACCTTTACTTTCCGCACATTGGGTTAATTCAGTTGGGATCATCGCTCCCCCTAATAAAACAGCTTTTAATGTGATGGGCTGCGAACTATCCTGTTGTGTATTTTGTAATAAACGCCAAAGTTGCGTTGGCACTAAAGAAGCATGAGTACAGCCTTGCAAAGCAGCAATAAAGGGGTGCATATTACGCACTACCAAGGTAGCGCCTCGTAATAACCAACGCCAAAGAATTCCTTGCCCAGATACATGAAAGAGAGGTAAAGACAATAACCAACTGTCGCTTTTTTCAAAGGGTATCAATTCAAGAACACCTTCTGCACTACAAAGATGAGCTTGAAAAGTATGCACAGCGGCTTTAGGTAGACCTGATGATCCAGAGGTTAAGATCAGTGTTGCCATACGAGAAGATGCCCATGCAACACCTGCCATGTTATTTTTATCTTGATGTGATTTGTTATTGAATTCGACACCAGAAAGATCGAGTAACCTCGCATCTAACTCAAGTGTTGATCCACTTAAATCAGCATAAAAATCGATGTTTAAATGGGGTAATAAATCATCAAGTAGAGACTTAGGGAGCTGAGGATCTAACGGTAATACTTTTGCACCGCATTGAAAAACAGCAAGTAGCGTAAAAACAACATGGATATGATTTTTACCACGTAGCAACACGGTACTTTTAGTATTAACACCCTGTTTCGCTAAATGGTTCGCCAATTGATTAATATGACAACTTAATTGTTGCCATGTTATAGGTGAATCACCGAATATGATGGCCGTTTCATTTGGGTTAAGCTGCGCCCAGTGATGCCACGGCCATTGTGTAAAATTAACTACTGTTGCCATACTGTCTTAAGCTGTTCAAGCGTGATAAGCGGAATATCTACATCTGGCCAACAACGAATAAGTTGTTGTTTGATAAGATCAACGGTATCTAAACCGGGAATAGAATCTGGCGTTAACCACTGAGCCACTCTTGCCAGTTGTGTCAATCCAAAGCTACTTTCAATACTCGAGCTAATAATAGCCTCTAGACCTAAAGCATGCGCTTGTTCAACGATAGATTGGCAACGAGCAAGACTTCCTACTAGCGTAGGCTTGATAACAATCGCCGTAACACCCTCTTGAGCTTTCACTTCAAAACCTTCATCACGCACAGTCTCATCCCAAGCAATATTGATACCTGTTGCTTGTGAAAAGGCGAGTGACTCTTCTGGGGTTTTGCATGGCTCTTCTAAAAATGCAATACGGTCGCGCCATTGTGGGTTCACGTACTTGGCAAAACCTTCTGCTTTAGCTGGCGTCCAACTGCGATTGGCATCAAGTCTTAGTTTTAAGTCGGGGATTGCCTCTAGTAATAAGTTGACGACAATACCATCTCGTACCGCTTCATACAGACCGACCTTAACTTTAGCAACTTTCTCCCCGCTCATTTCATTAAGACTTAAAATTAAGTCATCAGGATCACCGTTGCATAAAGGTGCGGCACGATAATTGGCTTCTTCTGGTAAAGTGCCTTCAAGCTCTGCTAATGCGCAACTAATACCAAAAGCGACACTTGGCAATTCACTGTCAGTAGGATTTTCACCTAGACACCAAGCTGCTAGCCAAGATTGTGCGGCATCTTGTGCTTGTTCTAACGTTTCATGGCTAAACTCAGGAAGAGGTGAAATTTCACCCCAACCTTGTTTGCCATTTTGCTCTAAACAGACAAGAAAACCATCACGCGTTTTTAATCTTTGGTAGCGCAGAACAACACCTGCCTCCATTGGCAGGCTGAATGAATAGAGTTTGGCGTTTCGCATTATGGGTTACGTTTAAATTTAGTGAAATCAGGATGACGTTTTTCATTAAAAGCATTACGTCCTTCTTGACCTTCATCTGTCATATAAAACAGCATGGTTGCATTACCAGCCAATTCTTGCAGACCCGCTTGACCATCACAGTCAGCATTTAATGCTGCTTTCAAGCAACGTAGTGCCATTGGGCTATTTTCTAGCATTTCACGACACCAACGTACCGTTTCTTTTTCAAGAGAAGCATAAGGAACAACGGTATTTACCAATCCCATATCTAATGCTTCTTGCGCATTATATTGGCGGCATAAGAACCAGATTTCGCGAGCTTTCTTCTGCCCGACAATACGTGCCATATAAGAAGCACCCCATCCACCATCAAATGAGCCTACTTTAGGACCAGTTTGACCAAAAATGGCATTGTCTGCAGCAATGGTTAAATCACACATCATATGTAATACATGACCACCACCAATGGAGTAACCAGCCACCATAGCAACAACGGGTTTAGGACAAGTACGAATTTGGCGTTGGAAATCTAATACGTTCAAGTGGTGAGTGCCACTTTCATCACGGTATCCACCGTAGTCACCACGGATCTTTTGGTCACCACCGGCACAAAACGCTTTTTCGCCAGCACCAGTAAGAATAATAGTACCAATTGAGTCATCGTAACGTGCATCGGCTAATGCTTGGATCATCTCTTTCACAGTCAAAGGACGGAAAGCATTACGCACTTGCGGGCGGTTAATCGTAATTTTGGCAATGCCATCGACAGATTTGTGGTAGAGGATATCTTCAAAACCTTCAGAACAATCCTGCCATTCAATCGGTGCATATAGCTTTTCTTCGCTCGGGTAAAGCATAATTAGGTTCCTTTAACCAAAGAGGGATAATACATGGTTTATCACCGCAGCATAAGCATCAGGCTGTGCCTGATGGGCATTATGACCAGCTTGCGGGATAGTCGTTAATGGCAGCGAATATTGCTGCGCTATTGATTGAAATTTTTTATCTTGCTCACCACACAACCAAATAAAGGGTAAGGTGAGTTGTTGTAATTCTGCAACTAACCAAGGCTGATGGCCTAAAGAGAGTGTTTCTAAACTTTCCGCAATACAAAAACCTGCATTACTACTGCGTTTTTCAACTAATAACTGACGCATTTCATCGCTTAAATCAGCAAAGACAGGCTGTTGATACCATTGCGTTAATACATCATTAATAGGTTCATTGCGAAAACGCGCGGCCCAACGTTTATCATGTGCAATACGGTTTTGTCTTTCTATTGCATCATATAAACCTGGGTTTCCCCCTTCAACAATCAATCCCATTAATCCCGATGTTTCACCAAAACATGCGTGATACATCGCAATTCTGCCACCTAAAGAGTAACCAATCAGCCAGTAATGATTAATATCGTATTCTTTTAAAGTGTCATGGAGTAATGCACTCATCTCGACAAAATTATTTACCCCAATAGAGGCAGAGTTACCATGACGGGGCAAATCAATCACGAGTGAGGGATATTCATGGCAAGCCTTAATGACGGTCTCCCACTCATGACTGTCTCCTAATAGTCCATGCAACCAAACTAACCATGGCCCTTCGTTATGCGTGTTATATTGCCTACAAGCTAAAGTCATAAGCGGTTACCTGTTTTACCAACTGATTTAAGGTTTCAGCACCCTCAGTTTCATTGACAATCAATTCAATTAATGTTGTTTTGGCTTCCCCCTGCCAACATGCAGTCACTGTAGTAAACAGATCATCCCAACAGTTTGGTGCAACATAATCTAAACCAAACATGGCAGCAGCATGTTTAAAATTTAAAGCATGGGGCATACAGTAAAAACGCTCCCGCTCTGCCATAGGCGTCGGTAACATAGAGAATATCTGCCCACCATTGTTATTGACGATAATCACCACATTTGGGGCATAGACTTGTTGATGTAGTGCCAAACTATTTAAATCATATAATGCCGATAAATCACCCAAGATAGTTAACGTCGGTTTTTGAGTGGCTCGATGAACACCTGCTGAGGTTGAAAGTAATCCATCAATGCCACTAGCACCACGATTACTCATAACAGGATAGCCCTGTGGCAATTGTGCAAAAGCATCAATTAAGCGCACAATTAAACTATTGCCAACAAAAAGCTGGCCATTGTGAGGAAGTAAATGATCTAACTGATGAGCAACTTGTGCTTCACCAAAATAGTCTGTTACTTCAGTAACATGTTGATAAGTTTGTGTAGCAATATGACTTAATGACAACGCCCAAGGTAAATTATCAATAGCAGGATGTGCCGTTAACCATTGACTCGGGGATAAGGTAAATTTCTCCCCTTGATGATGCCCCGGATCTAAACGTCCCGGAATAGCATCAATCACCCAATACATTTGCGGTGAGCAATTCGCTTGCCATTGTAATAAGCGTTTGCCTGTTAAACTAGAGCCAAATTGGATCACTATTTCTGCTTGGTTTAATTCAGCCTTCACTTGTGGATTATTTAGCCATAAATCAGCACAAGGTAGTGGTTGTCCAGTTTGTGATAACACATCACCTAACAGAGGCCATCCCAATTTTGAGGCCCATTTGGCAACGGCAATCCCCTCTTTCGCACTAATACGTCCAGCAATAACGACCCCTTTTTTCTGACGTAGTCGATCCCATTGAGGGTGTGTAGTCACAGAGGGAGAAAGCGTTTCTTGTAACCAAGGTTTATCACTTTGCCACCACTTTCCTAATGCTTGTGTCCATGGTGTGTCATGCTCTATATCATCACCATATAATGGCTCTGCAAAAGGGCAGTTTACATGCAAAGCACCATGCACAAGATTATTCATGGCATTATCTAATGTAGAAACCAGCCAACGAGCAGAAATATCTGCTGTAGGGCGTGGTAAAGAGAGTGTTTCTGAGGGATGGCTGGCAAAAATACCTTGTTGGCGTATAGCCTGATTGGCGCCACAATTAATCAGCTCAGGCGGTCTATCTGCCGTGAGAAAGATCACCCGTTCACCAGTAAGTCCCGCTTCAATTAAAGCGGGGTATAAGTTTGCCACTGCGGTACCTGAGGTGACAATCACTGCAACAGGCTGTTGAGTGGCTTTTGCCAAACCTAATGCTAAGTGACCTAAACCACGCTCATCGAAATGCGTATGACAAATAAGTTTATGATTGGCGGCTGCCGCAAGCGTTAAAGGCGTTGAACGTGATCCGGGTGCGATACAGATATGACGTAAACCATGACGAGTCAAAGTTTCCAGTATAACTTTAGCCCATTGGCGATTAAACGAACTATTAGACATTGATCATCCCAATAACGAAAACCTGCAATGACTATTATAATATCTGTTCCTAAATACTTTTCCTTAGCCTAGTTCAATGAACAGAAGTTTTCGTTAAATAAATCGTGAAAAAGAACTCTGATAAGAGTGTATTATTTAAGCTAAAGTACTTATCTTTTTAGGCTTAATTTTTATCGTTAACAAAAAAGATAGCAATAACACTAGCTAGCACAAGAATAACATTAATTTATTAACAAGATGCAGTGACGAGTTGAAAGTAGCACTAAATGGCATCCTAATCAGTACTACTTATCAACACCCAGTTTATATATTATGAGAGCCATTGGATAAACTGCAAAGAATTCAACACTCTTTTTCTAATAAAGTGCGTAAACCTGCTGCTTTATTTTCAATTTCAGCCCACTCTTGCAAAGGATCAGATCCCGCAACCACCCCTGCGCCAGCATAAAGCGTTAATGCATCATCATGCAATTCACCGCAACGCAGGCTAACCGCAAATTCGGCATGAGGCAAAGACAAATAGCCCGCAGAGCCAGCATACCAACGGCGTTCAAAAGGTTCATGTTGACGAATAAAAGTGCGCGCAATAGAGCGCGGTAAGCCACAAACAGCCGCGGTAGGTTGTAAACGCTGTAAACAATCCACATCATCAGCATGGATAAGTTTACCGTGGATATAGCGACGCAGATGTTGCACTTTACGTAAGCGGATCACATCTGCTGATGATACATCAATCCCTTCTATCCCACCTTGTAATCGCTGACAAATATCATCAACTACCACCAGATTTTCATGTTGATTTTTTTTATCGTTCATTAGCCAATCAGCAAATGCTATGGCCTGTTGTTCATTATCAGAACTTGCCACAGTGCCCGCCAACGCTTCGGTATAAAGCACAAATTCATCGCGTTTATACAATCTTTCTGGTGATGAGCCCATAAAAGCATCAGTAGGTGAAAAAGCCAGCATATAATGATAGCAATGATGATTAACATCTCGACTTGCTTTCATAAATTGAATAGCTTTTAACGGATTATCTAAGCTTAAGCAGGTTGCCCGTGCAGGTACTACTTTTTCAAATACGCCTTGATTGATTTCATCTAAAGCAATATTAAGATAGTCAGTCCATTGCTGTTGCGTTAACGAGTGCTCTACAGATGTTACTTTGACAGATAAAGGTGCAATATTCAGTGCATTTTTAAGTGAGCGAATAAAAGCAAGCGCACTTTGCTTATCTTCTTCTGCCAATAAATTAATATGGATCGACAGTTGTTGCTGACGTCTTATTTCAATACGAGGTAAAAAAAGGTAAGCATCATCCCCCCTTTCTTTATCAATACGCCCTGGAATAATGGTATCCCACGCGTTTAATCCCCAAATACGCACATCATCAGCATGCAATGAATGCCGATGTGTTGCTAAAAATCGATGAGCATCACGGATATGATTAAAGCACTTAACTTGTCCACAAACGGCTACTTCTTCGCTTTCATCACGATGTTGCCAATAAAATTGCGGGTAATACGTTTGTGCTGCTAGCCATGAAAGTAAGGAAAATGACACCTCTGATGGCAAGATAACTTTCAAATGTAAAAGATCATCTTGTGCTGTCAGATTTATATTTTTAACTTTTTCGTACAGTGTCGAAAACACAGGATTAACCTTTTCCACTCTAAATACCTACTACTAATGAAAAGAAAGATTATACGTCTCTATAAGAATTATCAAAGTGCTGATTAATTATAACCTTTGTCATTTATCAAACTTTTGTTGTTTTCATGTTACAAAGGAGAAGCATTGACCAGATAATCGCAAATGGAAAACAGATCACTTCTAAATTATGCCTTAATCATAACAAATAATTATACATAAGAGAGGTTATATGGATACAACCACCCTTGATCATATAGATAAAGTGATTGAACAATACCAACTTCCCGAAGTCACTCTTAGCTTAATTCTAGGTAAAAATATCGATCATGGACGTAGTGCGGGTATTTTTACACCTTATGATCTTAATAAAATCAAATCTTATATTGATAAAGTATTAAAATTACCTTATCAAAAAGACACTATTATTGAATTATTAGGCTACGAAGATATTAACATTTCCCAAATATCAGCTGAAACTATTCAAACCCTCTTCTTAAATATGAGAACACATGCCTTTGAATGGCAAAAAATTGAATACTCAGTAAAACAGCAAGCTATTGATTTAGAGATCACCGGTAGAGAAATCACGAGTACAGGTGAGCAACTATTGGCATTTATTAATAAAATGCCAATTATAAAAAAAATAAATAGGAAAATTGAAGATATCACACCAGAAGAACTCAGTTCAATAAAATATTCAACACAAGATAAAAAAGTGTCTAAGCAACTTGTTGCCATTTTAGAAAGCATGAAAAATGATATTAATGAGCAATATAATAATACCTTAAAAATAAAAAACATGATTTATGATTTTAGAATAGAAATTGTGGGAGGTGAAAATAGTAAAGGTAATATATGTCATTCAATTTATTATGATATCATTAATAAAAAGAAATATATTAATGATTTTTTTGATAATAGTGATGACTCACTAAATGAACAGAGAATTTTATTAGAAAATGAAATTGAAATATTAAAAAAAGAGTATCAACACTTCGTGAAACTCGCCTTTACGGGGTTAGCATTCGGTATTATTGGTGTGATCATTACTGGAGGGATCTTTGGTTCAAAAGCTGAAAAAATCCGTAAAAAAAGAAATGAAACAATAGAGAAACTACATAATATCAATAAAGGAATAAAACAACAATCAACTATTTCTGAGTGTTTACAACGTTTTCAAGTCGATTTAGACGAAATAGAACAATATATTGAAGATGCTGATATGTCTGTGGAGCATCTTCTTTATATGTGGCAAACAATTTTAACTGAAATTAATGCTTCATTAATTAATTTTAAAAAAATTGATAATGCAATGGAGTTAATTAGATTTAGTATTTATTTAGAAAAAATCATTGCACCTTGGTATATGGTGGTCGGTTACTCAAAGGAAATGATGGCGGTATTTGATGAAGCTTTATCCTCTTTTTATTCATCTAAATAACAAAAGGAAATGTTATGAATAGCGTAACTTCGCAATTACAGGAATTTGATTGCAATCAATTTTTCCATACTATTAAATCAATTAGAAAAATAACTTCTGAACTATTTGAACATGATAATATCTTAAATCATAATCTTATTACCATATCAATAAACAATAATAAAATTTATGATGAAATAATTATTTTCTCTATTCTGCTAAAAAGCCGGCTAAACCAGAAATTGTTAACAGGGATATTTAAAAATATTAATGAAATTAATCATGCAATGGCTGATAGAGAGTTAACACAGCAATTATCAGAAAAACTGCTCCAAGAGAAAATGTTTATTGAGCAGTTATTTAAAGATGAATTAACTGAATCTATAGAAATTATAGAAAAGCACATCAGTTTTATTAATGATAAAAAACAGCTCTTAACAACCACCACTATTATTAGTGAAATAGATAAATTAATTAGAAATAAAGAAGAAATATCTATTGAAATCAATGAGAAAATAGCCAAGCAAAAGTTATCGATTAATGAAATTAAAGAACAACTCGATATAATTACTAAAAGTGAAGATATTATTTATAATAAAAATATCCTCGATTTTTTTACCTCTCACCTGCCAAGTAAACAGACAATTTCTAAACTGCAGTTGGCTTCTTCAGAAAAAGATATTCTCTCTGTTTTTATCGATCTGCTAAAGCAATTTTTTACCCATCTGGAGAAAGGGTTTTCTTACCAAAAACTGGTAGAGACACGTCATACTCTTATTGATAACTATTTGATACAGATAAAAAATCTAACCAAACTAGAACAGAAAAAACAAGCTCTCTTATTTACCCTAAGTCGTTATTATGCAGTCACAGAAATCAATCAATATATTGATATGTTAAATCAACAATTATCGCTATTAGAGCAGTATTGGCATACATTAATAGAGCAACTGATACAATTAAAACGCAATCTTTCCGAGGCAAAAACCGTGCTCTCACCTCATCTTGTATTCCTTAATCACTTTTCACACCATTATCAATAATATTTTCACTAGCCAGACATCATAACCCCCTTAAAACAGGGGGTATGATTGGTATAGTAGATATAGAACCGTTCAATATAATCTGGTGCATTCACTCGGTATAAGCAACAACATCATAAATAAATTCAAAGTCCATAATGGTATCGACTTTATGAATAAGGTCATCTTCAGGAACAAGTTTATCAAGGGGGATTGTTGCGAACAAAAATTGCTGGGGGAAGGTATTCTTTTAACATATCGGTTAGCTCACTATTTGTACTAACCTGAGTAGATCAAACTTCTAACTAAAAGCGAGGACTTTTCCGTAGTTTGAAGAGCCTGATAAAATATCAGGCTCTTTATCATAACAACGGGCAGATAAAAATTAATTTATCGCAGGTGCAATAATTGCAAAACGTGTCAGCTCAATCAATGGTTGTGGCCATACACCTAATACAATCACGATAATGGCGCAAACTAAAGTAATTAATGTTGCCATATTTTGTGATGTGGTCGTAACCGCTGGTGCATTATCGTTATCTGGTTTACGTAAGAAAACGATAGCTGCAGCACGTAGATAGTAGAATAAACCTATCGCACTACCTAACACTACCATGCCTGTTAACCACCACAAACTTGAATCAATACCCGCAAGAATAACATACAGTTTACCAATAAAGCCTAATGTTATTGGCACCCCTGCCAGTGATAGCATCATTAATGACATCACGACGGCAGCAACAGGACGACGCCAGAAAAGCCCACGATAATCTTCAAGAGACTCTAATTCACCTTTATTGTACGGGCTAGAAGCCACAGCAATCGCACCAAATGCACCTAAACTTGCAAAGAGATAACCTGCTAAATAAATCTCAGCGGTTTCTTGTGCCAGTATAGGGCTATATTGCAAGACAATTAATGCAACCAGTAAATAACCAAGGTGAGAGACAGAAGAGTAACCGAGTAAACGTTTTACGTTCTTCTGAGTCAGCGCCATGATATTACCAAACAGGATAGAGGCAATAGCCATAAAGCCTAAGATCATGCGTAATGTTTCGCTATCCGCCGCCGGTGCTTCAAGGAATAAGCGCATCACTACCGCAAATATACCAATCTTGCTCGCTGTCGCTAAAAATGCACCTGTTGGTGCTGGTGCACCTTGGTATACATCCGGTGTCCATAATTGGAATGGGAATAAAGAGAGCTTAAAACCAATTCCCACTAACATCATGCCTAACCCAGCAAGTACTAATGGTTTATGGATATTGCTATCACTTAAACTTTGCCCCATCGCCGTAAAGGAGAGATTTCCTGCTTCAGCATAAAGTAGTGCCATACCAAATAACAAGAAAGAAGAGGCCGCCGCAGAAAGCAGCATATATTTAATGCTCGCTTCCAGTGAAGGACGTTGTTGGAAAGCATAACCAATCAGACCAAATAACGGCAATGTTAGTAACTCAATACCAATAAACATTGACGCCAAGTGGTGCGCAGAAGAGAGTAAAATACCGCCAATGACAGCAATCGCCACCAGCATATAAAACTCTTCTTTATTATCTTGATAGCCTTCCAACCAAGGATAAGCAAAAGCAACCGTGCCTAAACCAGCAATAATAGTTAATGCCGTGAAAAAGCTGGAATAACCATCTACATGGTAGAGGGTGGTCACATCAACTACGCCTAATGCATTAACGTAGTAAAGTGATCCGAGAGCGATGATAAAACCAGTTGCTGTCAAGGTGGCAATAGTAAAGTGATCGCGTCGCCACGCAATGGACAGCATCACAACCACCACCGTCAAGATGACGACTAACAGCGGTAGCATTGCGATCAATTGTTCAGGAGTTATTGTCATGGCGAATTACAGCCTTACTGTTGAAAGAGAAGCGGAATACCAAGTCTGGAGATTTTCCATTGCTGATATCGAAGTATCTAATACTGGTTGTGGGAAGAAGCCCAAAATAACCAATAAAACCACCAAGATAAACAGGATCAAAAATTCTCTCAGATTTAACCCTTTATAGGTTCTTTCTGCTGTTTTCGGTGAACCATAGTAAGCCTGTTGCATCATCCACAAAGCGTAGACAGAAGCAAAAACTAACCCAAAGACCGAAATAATAGTGATCAGCTTAAAGTGGCCATAAGTACCAAATAGGATCATAAACTCACCAACAAAGTTACCTGTTCCTGGCATACCTAAAGAGGCAACCGCAAAGAACAGTGAAAATGCTGGTAAGAAACGGATGCTTTTCCACAATCCACCCATTTGATTCATATCACGCGTACCTAAACGCTCATACAGCATGCCACACATGATAAACAGACCAGCAGCAGACAAACCATTGGTGATCATTTGAATAATCGCACCTTGGTAAGCCAAAACAGAGCCAGCATAAATCGCAATTACGATAAAGCCCATGTGAGAAATACTACTGTAAGCGGCCAGACGTTTAATATCCGTTTGACGGAATGCTAACAGTGCAGCGTAGAATACGGTGATTAAGCCTAGCCACATCGCAACAGGTGCCAGTAATGCAGACGCTTCTGGGAATAACGGTAAGTTAAAACGTAATAAACCGTAAGCGGCTGTTTTTAGCAAAATACCTGATAAGTCAACAGAGCCCGCCGTTGGTGCTTCTGCATGTGCATCAGCTAGCCAGCCATGAACGGGGACAATTGGCATTTTTACTGCGAATGCAGCAAAGAAGCCAAGCATCAGAATAAATTGCAGTTCACTACCTAATAAGGTGTGCGCTTGTAGTAAGGTGTCATAATTAAACGTCCAAATACCTGTTTTGCTGTAAAAAGCGACAGCTAAACCGATAATGGCCAGCAACATTAACAGGCCACTCGCCTGTGTATAAATAAAGAACTTAGTTGCTGCACTAACATGTTTTTCATCGCTACTTCCTTTATGTCCCCAAAGAGAGATAAGGAAATACATTGGGATCAACATCATTTCCCAAAAGAAGAAGAATAAGAACAAGTCAGTCGCTAAGAATACCCCCATAACACCTGCTAAGATCCACAGCAGGTTGAAATGGAAAGCCCCTTGTGATGGTTGATTTTCGCTCCATGAAGAGAGCACCGCTAAAATACCTAAAATAGCAGTTAATACCACCATCAATAATGACATGCCATCAAGTGCAAACTGAATATTAATCCCCAAAGCAGGGATCCACGGTACAAAGTAAAACTCTGTCCAGCGAGGTGCACCATCAACACTAATCAGTTGATAGTCACCTTGCAACCACAGTTGCACAGAAATAACGAGTGTTAATCCCATCGTCAGCAACGCAACCCAGCGAGGAACTTGCGAGCCGATTCGTTCAGCCTGCCAACTTAGCAGGCCACCGATGAAGGGAATAAGTATTAGCCAGGGTAATAACATGGCGCAATGTGTCCCTTAATTAAACCAGAAGCAGCAGAGCGATAACCAGCACTGCACCTAAACCGAGAGAAGCCGCATACCAACGCGCTAATCCGTTTTCACTGAAACTCAAGCCTTTATTGGCGCCTTTAAAGAGACAACCAAAGAGATTAAAGAATTGGTTAACAGGATCATTTTGGATAAGCCATGCCGCACCTTTATAAGGTTTGACAAACAGCACCTCATACAGTGCATCAAATCCCCATGCGTGGAACCACCATGTTGAGAAGAAACGCCCTGTTTTGGTATTTGCCACCTGAGAAACAAGTTGACGCTGTTTCAGGTATAACCATGCTGCAATGGCAACGCCTACAATCGCTACCACACCAGAAAGGATTTCTAATACATACTTACCTTCATGAGTAACGGTGCTTTCTGGGAAAACATCGCCTAACGGTTGGGTAATTAACGCCCCAATAAAGGTTGATAACAACGCTAATACCGCTAATGGGAAAGTATGAGTGAAGCCTTTAACTTGGTGTGCTTCGGTTTTGGTTTCACCATGGAATACGATGAAAATTAAACGGAAGGTATAAAGTGACGTAAAGAATGCGCCAATTAAACCTGCTAACATTAAATTGAAATGTCCGTTTGCGTACGCACCCCATAAGATTTCATCTTTACTGAAGAACCCTGCTGTTAACAGTGGTAATGCCGCTAAGGCACCTCCGCCAATTAAAAAGCATGCATAAACAAATGGGATCTTCTTACGTAACCCGCCCATCTTAAAGATATTCTGTTCATGATGGCAGGCAATAATCACTGAACCTGCAGATAAGAACAGTAATGCTTTAAAGAATGCGTGAGTCATTAAGTGGAAAATTGCGCCATCCCATGCTTGAGCACCCAACGCCAAGAACATATAACCAATTTGGCTCATGGTTGAGTAAGCAAGAATACGCTTGATATCGGTTTGTACTAAAGCCGCAAAACCCGCTAATACTAATGTCACTGCACCGACGATACCGACTAATTCTAAGATATCAGGTGCCATTAAGAATAGCGCATGACTACGGGCAACTAAGTACACACCAGCGGTAACCATGGTGGCGGCGTGGATCAACGCAGAAACAGGTGTTGGACCGGCCATCGCATCCGCTAACCAAGTTTGTAATGGCAGTTGTGCTGATTTACCTACCGCACCCCCTAAGACCATTAACATTGCCCAGTTAATGATGCTTGATCCTGCGGTCAGTTGTTCAGGAGCCAGTACCGCCATTTCGCGGAAACTTAGCGTACCTAATTGATCAAACAGGATAAACATACCGATAGCTAAGAAGACATCACCAATACGGGTAACAATAAATGCTTTCATTGCTGCCGCGCCATTAGCTGGGTTGTTATAGTAGAAACCAATTAATAAGTAACTACATAAACCAACCCCTTCCCAACCCATATACATCAGCATCATATTATCAGCCAATACTAAAACAACCATACTCGCGATAAATAAGTTGGTATAAGCAAAGAAGCGAGAATATCCTTCTTCACCACGCATATACCAAGATGCATACATATGAATAAGAAAACCAACGCCAGTGATAACACCTAGCATGGTTAATGATAGGCCATCAAGCACCAACGTAAATGGGATAGTAAAGTTCCCCGCTGACATCCAAGTCCAGAGTGTTAAGGCTTCTGTTTCTTGTCCGTAAGCAAAGAAATCTATCCCCACCCAAAGTGTCACTAAAGCTGATAAACCAACAGCGCCCGTGCCAATCCATGCTGATACATTTTCAGACCAACGACCACCTGAGAATGCGAGCAGTAAAAATCCCAGCAGTGGTAGCACAAAGGTTAAATAGAGTATATTCATCCGCGCATCTCACTGACTGTATCAATATTGAGGTTTTGGCGATGACGATGAAGTTGTAATAACAATGCCAAGCCAATACTTGCCTCTGCCGCTGCCAAACTGATTGCCAGAATATACATAATCTGACCATCTGTTTGACCCCAATAGCTACCACCAACCACAAAGGCTAGCGCAGCTGAATTAATCATAATTTCGAGTCCGATCAACATAAATAACAGGTTGCGGCGAAGTACTAAGCAAGTAAAACCTAACACAAATAGTACCGCAGCCAAGATCAAACCATGTTGAAGAGGTATCATTTTGGCTCCCCTACTTTTTCGTTTTCGACGAGATCGTCATGGCTCTGATCACGACCGATGTGATAAGCAACAATTAATCCTGACAATAAGAGAACGGAGGCTAACTCAACAGCCAGAATATAAGGCCCAAATAAGCTAATACCGACTTCTTTCGCCCCAATAATCTCGCCACTAATCTCACCATG
Source organism: Proteus sp. G4415 (assembly GCF_963896075.1). Taxonomy (NCBI): domain Bacteria; kingdom Pseudomonadati; phylum Pseudomonadota; class Gammaproteobacteria; order Enterobacterales; family Morganellaceae; genus Proteus; species Proteus sp. G4415. The sequence continues at coordinate 22,433 of NZ_CAWQOK010000071.1, read as the reverse complement.
AGTGACACTACTAATTGCATAAACCAATACAATTAACAGTACCAGAGACAAAATCGCCGGCCCTATCCAAAATCTAGGCTGTAACCATTTTCTCTCTTGCTCAACGACCGATTTTCCTAAGTTAAGCATCATCACAACGAATACGAATAGCACCATAATCGCGCCGGCGTAAACGATGATCTCTAAAGCACCTGCAAAATAGGCACCTAACGAGAAGAACACCACTGAAAGGCCAATTAATGAAACAATCAGATACAGCAGCGCGTGTACCGGATTGGTATGCGTTATTACTCTCAAAGTGGCAAGGATTGAAATCAGTCCTGCAATATAAAATGCAAATTCCATGAATATCGCTCCTTACGGTAACAGGCTTTTGACATCGATAGGTTTCGCTTCATCATCTGCTTCACCTTTATCTTTGCCATTAATCGCCATACCTGTTTTACGGTAAAAGTTATATTCAGGATATTTACCAGGCCCTGAAATTAATAAATCGTCTTTTTCATAAACCAGATCTTGACGCTTAAATTCACCCATTTCGAAATCAGGGGTTAATTGTAGAGCCGTTGTTGGACATGCTTCTTCACATAAGCCACAAAAGATACAACGCGAAAAGTTGATACGGAAAAACTCAGGATACCAACGACCATCTTCATGTTCTGCTTTTTGTAATGAGATACAACCAACAGGGCACACCGCTGCGCACAAGTTACAAGCAACACAACGCTCTTCACCATCAGGATCACGGGTCAATACAATACGTCCACGATAACGCGGTGCAACATTGACAGGTTCTTCCGGGTACATCTGCGTTTCGCGTTTGGCAAAGGCGTGTAAGCCAATCATCCAAATGCTGCGTACCTGGGTGCCGAAACCAGTCACTAACTCTTTTAAAGTCATGGTTCAATCACCCCTTATTGAGCGTTGTAGAGGATCACTGCAGCAGTGACCAACAGATTGATTAAAGTTAACGGTAAGCAGATCTTCCAACCAAAAGCCATCACTTGGTCATAACGCGGACGCGGTAATGATGCACGGATCAGAATAAACATCATCATGAAGAATCCTGTTTTCAGTGCAAACCAAACGAATGACGGTAAGAAAGGACCTTGCCAACCACCGAAGAATAACGTCACTATTAAGCCAGAAACGGCAACGATACCGATATATTCACCGACAAAGAACAGACCGAATTTCATACCGGAATATTCAATGTGATAACCATCCGCCAACTCTTGCTCTGCTTCAGGTTGGTCAAAAGGATGACGGTGACAAACGGCAACGCCAGCAATCGCAAAGGTAATAAAGCCAAAGAATTGTGGGATAATGTTCCACATATGGGCTTGCGAATTGACAATATCCGTTAAGTTAAACGAACCCGCTTGTGCCACAACACCTAAAATAGAAAGTCCTAAGAAAACCTCATAACTAACTGTTTGTGCTGAAGCACGCATTGCACCTAATAACGAATATTTATTGTTACTTGACCAGCCAGCAAATAAAACGGCATACACCGCTAAACCCGCTACCATCAAGAAAAATAAAATACCGATGTTTAAATCAGCCACAACCCAGGTTGAGCTAACTGGCACAATAGCAAATGACAATAATAAGGAAGAAAAGGCAATCACTGGTGCTATGGTAAAGATAAAGCGATCAGCAAATTTTGGGATCCAGTCCTCTTTAAAGAACATTTTGATCATATCCGCAATTAACTGTGCTGAACCTGCATAACCTACACGGTTAGGCCCATAACGGTTTTGGAATAACCCCAGTAGACGACGCTCCCCCATACTCATAAAAGCACCACAAGTGACAACCACCAGCAAGATCACCACGGCTTTTAAAACAGTGAGTAAAATCTCTGTAACTTCAGGAGATAACCAGCTCATTACGCAATACCCCGCAGTTGACGAACCGATACACCCACCAGTGATGGCGAAATGCCAGCCATCCCTAACGGAAGGCCAATTTGACCTCGGGTTAAGTGAGCACTGATTTTCACAGGTAAGGTGAATTCACGACCTTCGTAAGTAAACATCGCTTGTTGACCTTGAGATAATGCTAATGCGACGGCATCAGATTCACTCACGGTTAAATAAGCGTTGTCCATACGTTGTTGGATCACTTGTGAACGTTGCGATAACTCTTCGCTACCAAACAGACGATAGTAAGGAGCTACAACCCATTGATTTTCAACTAGGTTAAAGGCTGGTGGAATATCAGTGAAATAACCTAATGTGTTATCACTACATTCGATTAAGCGTACACCCGGATCACCAAAACGTAAGCTTCCCCCGACTTCAGACTGGAACTTATTCCATGCTTGTGGTGAGTTCCAACCCGGTGCCCAAGCAAATGGAATTTGCTGGCGAGGAGCCGTTGGACTGTTGTTTCCTTCCATAGAGAAAGCAAATGGGCTATCAATATCTTTAGGTTGACGCTGTTCATGTACTGAAACATTTGCCAACATGGAAGTACGACCACTATAACGATGCGGTTCACGGGCTAATTTTTGACCACGAATACGGAATGATGCATTAGGTGCCGCATTCACAATACCGGCAAATTGCGGTAGACGCGTTGCACATAGCTCAATCACATGATCTAACTGCGTCCAGTCAAGATTACCTTCATGCCATTGTGAATCAACAGCACTTAGCCAGCGCCAGCTCTCATGCATCACCACTTCTTTGTTATAGAAAGAAGGTTCAAACACTTGGAAGTAACGTTGCGCTCTGCCCTCTTGACTCACCATAGTGCCATCACTTTCAGCAAAGGAGGAAGCAGGTAACACAAGGTGTGCTTTTTCCATGATCTCAGTTTGCTGATGGTCAATCACAATTAGGTGATCCACTTTAGCAATCGCGTCATCAATGACGTCGGCGGCAAAATGGCGATACAAGTCGTTTTCCATCACAATAGCGCTATCTGCTTGACCACTACGCATCACTTTCAATGCGTCATCCAGTGGTTTCGCTTTCATCATCGCCAGCCCCATGCTATTGGCATCATCTGCCACATAAGAGAGACCAACTTCGCTCCCCTTGGCTTTTAAGGCAAAAGCGATATTAGCAGCCGCTTTGATAACTTCTTCGCTACCCGCATGACTACCACTAATGATTAACGGTTTTTTCGCTTGCGATAAGGCTTGAACAATCATGTCAATCTGTTTATTCAACGCTTCATCTAAGCCATCAACCGCAGGGGCTTCACCATTAATATGATGGGCAATGGCAAAACCTAAACGCGCTTGTTCAACCACCGGCGCACGATAACTCCAAGCGGCAACATCATCCAGACGAGTTTCATCAACATGGGTGACAAACAGTGGATATTTCGCCCGTTGACCGATATTCATGATGGCGGCAATTTGCCAATCAGCCACTTTTTGTGCGGCTGCCATCTCACGTGCTTTACCTTTTACGGCTTGACGTACTGACAGTGCCATACGAGCACCTGTCTGTGTTAAGTCTTCACCTAACACCAGTACTGCGTCATAGTCTTCAATCTCACGGAGAGATGGAGTATAAACGCCACCTTTTTGTAAAATATCCAGCATTAAGGTCAAGCGAGCCTGCTCGGCAGCCGAAATACCACTATAGAAATTTTCAGCACCAACCACTTCACGTAAAGCAAAGTTGCTTTCAATACTGGCTCGTGGTGAGCCGATACCGACAACACGTTGCCCTTTCTTCAGCATTTCTGCAGCGGCTTGCGTTGCTTGTGCTGCACTGATTTCAAGCCAGTTACTGCCTAAACGTTTTTTAGGTTGACGAGGTCTACTCGCTAAATTGACATAACCGTAGCCAAAACGACCACGATCACAAAGGAAGTAACGGTTTACTGTACCGTTATAACGGTTTTCAATACGACGCAATTCACCATAGCGCTCACCTGGGCTGATATTGCAACCCATGCTACAACCTTGGCAAATACTAGGGGCAAACTGCATATCCCACTTACGGTTATAACGTGATGAGTGAGTTTTGTCAGTAAAGACACCCGTTGGACAAATCTCAACTAAGTTACCGGAGAATTCGCTCTCTAATGTGCCATCTTCAACCCGTCCAAAGAACACGTTGTTATGTGCACCAAAGACCCCCAGATCAGTGCCATCAGCATAATCTTTGTAGTAACGAACACAGCGGTAACAAGCAATACAGCGGTTCATTTCATGAGAAATAAACGGCCCTAACTCTTGGTTTCTATGTGTACGCTTAGTAAAGCGATAGCGACGCATAGTATGACCTGTCATAACGGTCATATCTTGAAGGTGGCAGTTCCCCCCTTCTTCACAAACAGGACAATCGTGAGGATGGTTAGTCATATACCATTCAACAACGCTTTCGCGGAATTTTTTCGCTTCTTCGTCATCAATGGAGATAAACGTGCCATCAGCCGCAGGTGTCATACAAGACATTACCAAACGACCGCGGGTATCCTCAGCATTTTGATACTGCTTAACCGCACACTGGCGGCAAGCGCCAACGCTTCCCAGCGCTGGGTGCCAGCAAAAATAAGGAATATCTAAGCCTAAATTAAGACAGGCTTCTAACAGGTTATCAGCCCCGTTAACTTCATATTCTTTGCCGTCTACATGAATCGTAGCCATAGTCAGCATGCTTCCCAAAGGCCTGCATTGCAGGCGTTAAACCTAGAATGTATCGTGAAAACTACCAGCGGCTTTTCAGCAAGTTAGGCTGAATACCACGGATAAGATTGGCATTGGTATAGTCTTCTTGAATAATGCCAGCCTCAAATTCTTCACGGAAATATTTGATTGCGCTTTGTAAAGGCTCTACTGCCCCTGGTGCGTGAGCACAGAATGTGTGCCCTGGGCTTAAAGAGCGGCAGAGGTGCTCAAGAGTCTCAATATCACCAGGACGACCTTGACCTTTTTCTATCGCGCGTAAGATTTCGACACTCCATGGCAAGCCATCACGACAAGGTGTACACCAGCCACAAGATTCACGCGCAAAGAACTCTTCCAAGTTACGGGTTAATGAAACCATGTTAATTTCATTATCTACCGCCATCGCCAACGCAGTACCTAAACGGCTACCAGCTTTGGCGATCGTGCCAAAATCCATAGGGAGATCGAGATGATCTTCTGTTAAGAAATCCGTTCCTGCACCACCGGGTTGCCAAGCTTTTAATTTCAGCCCATCACGCATCCCCCCCGCATAATCTTCTAAGATTTCACGAGCTGTAGTACCAAAAGGTAATTCCCATAAGCCTGGATATTTCACGCGACCAGAGAATCCCATTAATTTGGTACCTGCATCTGGACTTTTACCGGCGCTTAAACCGATATACCAATCTTTGCCATGCTCAATAATCGCGGGTACGTTACACAGCGTTTCAACGTTATTCACGCAGGTAGGTTTTCCCCAAGCACCGGAGGTTGCAGGGAATGGCGGTTTCGAGCGAGGGTTAGCACGACGACCTTCCAGTGAGTTGATCAGTGCTGTTTCTTCACCACAGATATAACGACCTGCTCCTGTGTGAACAAATAGCTCAAAATCGATACCAGAGCCGAAGATATTTTTGCCTAAAAAACCCGCTGCTTTGGCTTCTTCAATAGCATGACGCAGGTGCTTAGCCGCTTCAATATATTCACCACGTAGGAAAATATAACCACGATAAGCTTTCAGTGCATGCGCACCGATAATCATCCCTTCGATTAACAGATGTGGCAGTTCTTCCATTAACAGGCGGTCTTTATAGGTTCCCGGCTCCATTTCATCTGCATTACAAAGGATGTAACGGATATTCATACTTTCATCTTTTGGCATCAGGCTCCATTTCAAGCCTGTTGAGAATCCAGCACCACCACGTCCTTTTAAGCCTGCATCTTTAACTTCAGAGGTCACCTCATCAGGTGCCATGCTTTTTAATGCTTTTTCTGCCGCTTTATAACCGTTTTTTGCACGGTATTCATCCAGCCATACTGGCTGACGATCATCACGTAAGCGCCACGTTAGCGGATGCGTTTCTGCGCTACGAATAATCGGTTTTGCTCCTGAAATTGCTGTCATGGATACTGCTCCAGTAACGTTTCAATCTCTTCAGGTTTAACAAAACTGTGAGTATCGTCATCTACCATCATAGTAGGACCTTTGTCACAGTTACCTAAACAACAGGTTGGCAGTAAGGTAAAACGACCATCTGGTGTTGTTTGGCCAGGAAGGATATTGAGGTGCTTCTCAATAGCTGCCTGAATGCCTTGATAACCTGTAATATGGCAAACCACACTGTCACAAAAACGAATAATGTGACGGCCGACGGGTTGGCGGAAAATTTGACTATAAAAGGTTGCTACCCCTTCTACATCGCTAGCCGGTATACCAAGCACATCGGCAATAGCATAGATAGCACCGTCTTCAACCCAACCTCGATTTTTTTGCACTATTTTCAGCGCTTCAATCGATGCAGCACGGGGATCTTCATAGTGATGTTTTTCTTGTTCAATTTCAGCACGCTCTTCTTGCGTTAAAACAAACGTGTTTTTCTTTGAATGAGTTACATCAACGATTTCAATCTTCGCGGCATCCTCTTTATGGTTTAATTCATTTTGCATGATTAACGATCCACATCCGACATTACAAAATCGATACTTCCCAGATAGACAATCAAGTCAGAAACCAGACTACCGCGGATAACCGCTGGGATTTGTTGCAGGTGAGCAAAACTTGGCGTACGAATACGCGTACGATAGCTCATCGTGCTGCCATCACTGGTTAAATAATAGCTGTTGATCCCTTTAGTGGCTTCCACCATCTGGAATGATTCATTCGCAGGCATAACAGGGCCCCATGAAACCTGTAAGAAGTGGTTAATCATGGTTTCAATATGCTGTAATGTGCGCTCTTTTGGTGGCGGAGTCGTCAGTGGATGGTCGGCTTTAAATGGCCCTGCTGGCATATTTTTATAACACTGCTCGAGAATACGTAAGCTTTGACGTAATTCTTCGACTTTCAGCATGACACGATCGTAACAGTCACCATTGCTTGCTACTGGAATTTCAAACTCAAAGTTTTCATACCCTGAGTATGGACGCCATTTACGCACGTCAAACTCAACCCCTGTAGCACGAAGCCCGGCACCCGTTACCCCCCAATCTAACGCTTCTTTAGCGTTATAAGAGGCAACACCAATGGTACGGCCTTTTAAAATGCTGTTTTGCAAGGCGGCTTTAACGTAAGAATCCAGACGTTTTGGCATCCAATCTAAGAATTCACGTAGTAAGCGCTCCCACCCTTTTGGTAAATCGTGGGCAACACCACCGATACGGAACCATGCCGGATGCATACGGAAACCGGTGATTGCTTCCACAATATCGTAAACTTTTTGACGATCAGTAAAGGCAAAGAATACCGGTGTCATCGCACCAACATCTTGGATAAAGGTACTGATATACAGTAAATGGCTATTAATACGAAATAGCTCAGACAGCATGACACGAATGACTTTAACGCGCTCAGGTACTTCAATACCGGCAAGCTTTTCCACCGCCAGTACATAAGGCATTTCGTTAACACAACCACCAAGGTATTCAATTCGGTCGGTATAAGGAATATAACTATGCCATGATTGACGCTCGCCCATTTTCTCTGCACCACGATGGTGATAACCAACATCAGGTACACAGTTGACGATTTCTTCGCCATCAAGTTGCAAAATAATACGGAATGCACCGTGAGAAGATGGGTGATTAGGGCCGAGGTTTAAGAACATAAAGTCCTCATTCTCAGTACCGCGTTTCATTCCCCACTCTTCTGGTTTAAAGGTCAGTGATTCCATTTCCAGATCCTCTTTCTGCTTAGTCAGCACATAAGGATCAAATTCTGTCGCCCGAGCGGGATAATCTTTACGCAGTGGATGACCTTCCCAATTCGGCAACATCATAATACGGCGTAGATTAGGGTGTCCGTTAAAGACGATCCCAAACATATCCCACACTTCACGCTCATACCAATTCGAGTTCGGAAAGATAGAAGTGAGAGTCGGTAGATTAAGATCTTTTTCACTTAATGCGACTTTCAGCATGATATCTTTATTACGATCGAGTGATATCAGATGATAGAAAACGGAAAAATCAGCTGCCGGCAAGCCTTGACGATGCGTGCGTACACGCTCATCAACGCCATGCAAGTCGTACAGCATGACATATGGTTTTGGTAAAGATTTGAGGTATTGCATAACCTCAATAAGTTGTTCCCGCTTAACCCATACCACTGGCATGCCGGTACGAGTCGGCTGGAATGTAAACGCATCTGGCCCAAATTTCTGACGCAGTTCGTTAACCACCTGATCATCAATATGATCGCTGGTTTCCCACGCTGGCCGTGCGCTATTTTGCGCTATCTGATCGGTCATTTCTATTCACCACAACTTTGATCAGGGTTACTATGATCGCAACACATTGCTCTGGTTACGTCTTAGGCAAAAGCCTTTAAATTTCGTCTGGAGTACGCAGATTTTTTACTGCGATCCGCTCACCGTGTTTTCTTTCTCGTTCTGACTGCATATTGGCACGGTAAACGCCTTGGTCGCCCACCACCCAAGATAATGGGCGACGTTCTTTACCAATGGACTCTTGTAATAACATCAATGCTTGCATATAAGCTTCTGGACGAGGTGGGCATCCTGGGATATACACATCAACAGGAATGAATTTATCGACACCTTGCACTACCGAATAGATGTCATACATACCACCAGAGTTAGCGCAAGCTCCCATGGAAATAACCCACTTAGGCTCTAGCATCTGATCGTATAAACGCTGAATAACGGGCGCCATCTTTGTAAAGCAGGTTCCTGCAACCACCATAAAGTCAGCTTGACGAGGGGAAGCACGTAATACTTCAGAACCAAAACGCGCTACGTCATGGACCGCAGTAAATGACGTCACCATTTCAACGTAACAACAGGAAAGACCAAAATTATATGGCCATAAAGAGTTTTTTCTGCCCCAGTTCACAACGTCATGTAACGCATGTTCCAGTTTTCCCATATACACGCTGCGATGAACGTGAGCATCTAACGGGTCACTGACAATTTCCTGTGATTGCAGGGGATAACGGTCATTCTCACCGTTCGGATCTATGCGGGTGAGCGTATAATCCATTTTTAATGCCTCGCTTATTACTGCTGCGGATGTTTGCCGCTGGTTAATCTGACATGGCTTTTACCCGCGGTTTCACGGCGAGAGCGAACTGGTGTCCAATTTAATGCACCAATACGAACCAAATAGAATAATCCAGCTAATAAAATTGCGATAAAGACAGCTGCTTCAATAAAGCCTAACCAGCCCACTTCACGTACGGAAACGGCCCAAGCATAAAGAAACAGTGCTTCAACATCGAAAATTACGAAAAACATGGCAACTAAATAGAATTTAGCTGACATGCGCAGACGAGCGCTGCCAACGGAATCAAGGCCAGATTCATAAGGAACATGTTTAGCCCTTGCTTGTGCACGGCCGCCTAAATAGCGGGCACCCAGCAACATGAGCGAACATAACCCCAATGCGCCTATTAAGAAGACAGCAAATGCCCAATAGTGGGCGATAACTTCGGTGGTCGTAGACATACTCATTGCTTACTCATCAAAGGTGGTGTCAATTAACCAACTCTTATCCGGCGGTTTACACCACATTTATTAATACGAAAAAAAAGGTAAAACAACAGACTTGCTAATTAAATAAATGATAACAATCTATTTAAACCTTTCTTCTTTTAAGGAAAACATTGTGATAACTCACTCAGTTTTCCGTCGCTTCTTAACAAATTTAACACTCATTTTTAACACCCAATTACTGGCCAATGCTAAAACGTGTCAGTCAACCTACAAATTTTCTGCTAACACGCTTAGTCTAACCGATAATTCGATTTTACTACACCAGTATCTCAGGAAAAACCTGACTCTATATAGGCAAATGTGCCTTATTTTTTTGATCAAACTCACAAAATAGTCGAAAAAATACATAATCAGTTTAAATTTTATCCAAATTTTAACAAATTAACTTTCCAATAATGTGGAGAAGGTCAAATATCCGTTTTCATTTGACTATTTATTCCCTGAAAACCTAGACAAACCTTTTATTTGTTAACAATTTCTACAAGCGTGTAACCCATCACACCTGCATACAATTTTTTAACAAAGCGACTGAGCGGGAAAAGAGAGGTGGATCACACTGTGATATACATTAATCTCTATAAATATTAAACCAATGTGACTATTTAAAAATAAAGCATAAAAAAACGGAAACAAATGCGTTTATAGCACCTGTTTCCGTTGATTGTGATATATCACTTTATTGTTTCGTTTGACTATTTTTAACCGTTAATATGGGTTATCCAAATAATCATGATAACAAGATCGCTCTGCGCCTTACTCTAAATCTAAAGAATGCGCTTCTTCAACTGAAGTGACAGTATAAGGCGTTTTCTTATTTTCGATGGCATTGAATACCGTTAATACAGCTTCGTTTTGCTCATCAAAATTACGATATAACCAGTACTGAGTCTCAGGCAAACGAGGTAACCCTTCGCTTTCGCCTAATATACGTAAATCAGCATTTTGCATTTCTAATGGACGAGCTGTGATCCCCACTTCGGCATTTACAGCAGCACGAACCGCAGATAAAGAAGCCGCTTCATACGCAATACGCCATTGAATACCTGCGTCATCTAGTGTATTTGTTGCCAACTGACGGAATGGGTTAGTTTCGTCCATGACTACTAAAGGAATAGGCTCATTCATTTGTAATTGGAAATCAGGGGCACAATGCCACAAAACAGGCGCTGTACGTAACGCTGTGCGTGGATGATGTCCAATACGTGCAGTGGTTAATGCTAAGTCGATTTCGTGGTTATCAAGCATAGTCTCAATAAATTGAGAACGCTTAATACGCACATCAACCGCTAAACGTGGATATACTGATGCAATACGATTTAACAAAAATGGTAGTAGTGTATCGACGGAATCATCAGATGCACCAATACGTAACTCACCTTCAGCATCGCTATATGTTAATGAAGCAGTTGCATCATCATTAGCACGGAGAATTTGACGTGCATAGCCTAATAATTGTAAGCCATGCTCTGTTAACAGTTTATTACGACCATGACGGGCAAAGAGTTCTCTGCCGACTAATTGCTCTAAACGTTGCATCTGCTGACTGACTGCAGATTGAGTTCGACATACAGCGGCCGCAGCGGCTGCAAAAGTATTCAAATCTGCTACAGCAACAAACGTTCTAAGCAGATCGAGGTCGAGATTCATTATCGGACGATTTGCATTAATCATTGTTTATTCTTCACTTATTTTTGATTTTTAAATTACATATACCTGGTGTTTTTTATCAAAAGTCTAAATTGGACTTCCGATTCAGACAGTACCTTACTCTGAAAAAGAGAGCAAAGACATACTGAATACTTTACATTTGTTTGTTGTCGTTTACACCTCCTAGTTCGCAAGCAACTGCATTTTTTTGTAACAAATTAAATTTTATTATCATTCTAAGGATCTACAAGAAAGAACTGTATACCATCATTACAAGTTAGATGTAGATCATACAATGCTCTCTAGGAATACATAAATTTTAACATTTTTAAAATAATTTAAATTACCTTAACTGTGTATGCTATTTTAAGTATCCACCCTTATAAAATATATTTAAGATTTCAATTTAATTTATATAAAAACTATTTGATTGATATGAATAAAAATAGATTTAACCATATTATTTGAAAATTTAATATATTAAGTAAGATAATACAAATCCGATAAAATTATTCAATAATTGATTATGCAACATCTTATCAACGTCCCTCTCACATCTGGTTATTGTTAAAAAACGCACTAAAAACCCTCTCTTCACCAGCATAATGTTTTTGATTTTTATTCAAAATTAGAATATACCACCAGATTAAGTGATACTTTCAGTCATCAAAATAAGTTCTTTAGAATAAACTGACCTTTTACACCAAAAATTATCTAGCATCTTCAAAAGTTTGTAGTGTAAGAGTAGAGTGATAGAACAGTTAATTTGCTGGGACAGCCTTTTCATTTATATCTTTCCGAGATGTGTATGAGAAATATAAATGTCGCTATGTAGATAAAGTCATACCCGATTAGGTAAACGTGCTATGAATCAAATAAAAAAATCAAGTAAACTCGACCATGTTTGTTATGACATTCGAGGACCGGTTTTGCAAGAAGCAAAACGTCTGGAAGAAGAAGGCAATAAAGTATTAAAACTCAATATTGGTAACCCAGCACCTTTCGGTTTTGAAGCGCCAGATGAAATCTTAGTAGATGTTATTCGTAACCTACCTAGCTCTCAAGGCTATAGCGACTCTAAAGGGCTTTTTTCAGCACGTAAAGCCATCATGCAACATTACCAAGCCCGTGATATGCGTGATGTAACTGTTGAAGATATCTATATTGGTAACGGTGTTTCAGAGCTTATCGTACAAGCTATGCAAGCATTATTAAATGATGGCGATGAAATGCTAGTTCCAGCGCCTGATTACCCATTATGGACCGCTGCAGTTTCTCTTTCTGGGGGTAATGCTGTTCATTATATGTGTGATGAGCAACAAGGTTGGTTTCCTGATTTAGATGATATCCGTCGTAAAATCTCCCCCAGAACGCGCGGTATTGTGATTATAAACCCTAACAATCCAACCGGCGCGGTATATAGCAAAGAGATTTTGCTGGAAATTGTTGAAATTGCCCGTCAACACAATTTGATTATTTTTGCTGACGAAATTTATGACAAAATTCTTTATGATGATGCCCAACATCACTCTATCGCCGCAATGGCACCTGATTTATTAACTGTTACCTTTAACGGTTTATCAAAAACCTATCGCGTCGCAGGATTCCGCCAAGGTTGGATGGTACTTAATGGCCCGAAAAAACAAGCAAAAGGCTATATTGAAGGCTTAAATATGCTGGCATCTATGCGCTTATGTGCCAACGTGCCGATGCAACACGCGATCCAAACGGCATTGGGTGGCTATCAAAGTATCAGTGAATTTATTCTACCTGGAGGCCGTTTATACGAGCAACGCAACCGCGCATGGGAGCTTATCAATCAAATCCCAGGGGTTTCTTGCGTTAAACCAATGGGAGCGTTGTATATGTTCCCTAAAATAGACTTAAATCGTTATAGTATTAAAGATGACCAAAAAATGATCCTCGATTTACTATTACAAGAAAAAGTCTTATTAGTGCAAGGTACTGCATTTAACTGGCCTCACCCTGATCATTTCCGTATTGTGACACTCCCTCGTGAGAATGATTTAGAGATGGCGATTCAAAAATTCGGTCGTTTTATTGTCGGCTACCATCAATAGTTATTAATAAAGATAAAACGCAATATCACTGAGGTTATATTGCGTTTTTTTATTTTCTTACTGATCACCGTTTACATCTAGTGTCTATCCACTCACAATAATCTCTTCAATCACGCTATTGGGAGATATTATGAGTTACTTTTTTGCCCACCTTTCTCGTTTAAAGCTAATTACACGCTGGCCTCTGATGCGTAATATTCGCCAAGAAAATGTCTCTGAGCATAGTTTACAAGTGGCTTTTGTTGCCCATGCATTAGCGGTGATTAAAAATCGTAAATTTGATGGCAATGTCAACGCCGAGCGTATTGCACTACAAGCAATGTATCATGATGCCAGTGAGGTTATCACCGGTGATATGCCAACTCCTATTAAATACCACAATCCACAAATTGCTCATGAATATAAAAAAATAGAAAAATATGCTCAGCAAAAATTGATTGAAATGTTACCCGAAGAGTTACAAGAAGATTTTCGCCCTCTTATCGATGAGCAATTACATAGTGAGGAAGAAACGTTTATTGTCAAACAAGCTGATAGTTTATGTGCCTATTTAAAATGCCTTGAAGAGTTAGCTGCGGGTAATAGCGAATTTAATTTGGCCAAAAATCGTTTAGAAAAAACGTTAGCAGAAAGACATAGCCCTGAGATGGACTATTTTATGAAAGTGTTTGTACCAGGCTTTAGTTTATCCCTAGATGAGATCAGTGAATAAGTAGCAAAAACGCCGTTTAGCCGTTTATAATAAATGAAACTAAACGGCGTTTTTACAAAAGATAACCGATTAAAATGGGAATAATAGCGGTATTAAGAAAACGCTAATCAACATCACAATGATGGTAAAAGGCACCCCTATTTTAATAAAATCAGCAAATTTATAACCACCAGGCTCAAGGATCAGGGTATTAACCGGGGATGATACAGGTGTCATAAACGCCGCCGATGCAGCAACACCAATAACCATTGCAAAAGGTAACGGAGAGACATTCATTTGATGAGCTGCTGCTATTGCAATCGGTGCCATTAACACCGCCGTTGCCGTATTAGAGATAAATAAACCAATAGTGGCACAAAGTACAAATAAACAGACTAACATAACCTGTGGCCCTGCATTCCCTGCTACATCCATAAGTCCATTAACGATAAGCTCGATGCCCCCAGTTTTTTGCAATGCAGCCGCAAAAGGCATCATCCCGACAATCAAGATAATACTTGGCCAATGAATAGAACGATAAGCACTTTCCATATCTATACAGCGAAATTTTCCCATCAATAAGCAAGCAATTAACGCGGCAATAAAGTTAGGTACTTCATTGGTCACCATTAATGCAACCATTAATGCTAATGAAAAAAGTGCATGTGGTGCTTGCGATGAGGCCGGTGCAACAGTATCAATTTCAGCCGCTAAATTTAATACAATAAAATTACGCGGTTTTGTCGAAAGTATACGAATTAATTTCCAATCACCAATAACCAGTAACACATCTCCCAGACGTAATGGCTCATCAACAATTTTCCCCGGTAAAGCACTCCCTTCACGGCGAATAGCCACAACGTTTAGCCCATAACGTGTACGGAATTTGATTTCTCTTAATGATTTTCCTAATAATTCTGAGTCAGGGTTCATAGAGACTTCTGCTAATCCCACATCACGAGATTGCTCAGAAAAATACTCTCCACGTAACACCATCGGCTCTAACATTTGTTCACGACAGAACTCTCGTAAATCTACCTCACTTGCTGACATATCCACTAATAGGACATCTCGCTCTCTTAATTCAGTGCCTCCTGTCGCACTGACCATAACACGCCGAAAACGCCTCCAGCGTTCAATACCGACAACGTTTGCTCCATAGCGAGAGCGTAAATGTAATTCATCTAGAGAGTGACCAATCAGTGGTGAACCTTTACGTATGGCTAAGCGACGTGCACGCCCTGCTAATTGGTAATCACGGATAAGATCACGAAAAGTACGACGATAAACCTCTTTTTGCTTACCCCCTTCACTTGAACCTAACCAACGACGTACCACCAGCATATATAACACACCCGCAACTAATACAGCGATCCCTATTGGGGTAATAGAGAAAAACTGAAAACTGGGTAGCCCTTCCCTAACTAATTCACTATTAACCACCATATTAGGCGGTGTCGCAACTAGGGTCATTAAACCACTAATTAACCCCGCAAAGCCAAGAGGCATCATTAATCGACTGGGAGAAGTTTTCATCCGTGCCGCCACACTGAGCACCACAGGAATAAAAATAGCCACCACCCCTGTCGAGCTCATAAAAGCCCCTAAACTTGCAACACAGATCATTAATAGCACCAGCATTTTTACTTCACTACTACCCGCAACTCGTACTAGCCAATCTCCCATTTGATATGCCACACCTGTTCTTACTAATCCTTCCCCAATAACAAAAAGGGCCGCAATCAGTAATACGTTCGGATCGCTAAATCCTACCGTGGCTTCATTTAATGAGAGTGTGCCGCTAAGAACAAAAGCGACGATGACAAGTAAAGCGACCACATCCATGCGGATTTTGTTGGTCGTAAAAAGGACAATAGCTATCAATAGCAGGCTTAAAACCCATAATAATTCGCTATTCAAAATGGCCTCGATCAGCAATAAGTGAAAACAGATTAATACGTCAATTCACTGCATTGATAAGTAGACCATTTTTACCAATATAAATCTCGTTATATGATCAAATAAATGATTAACATTTATGCTTAATAACGACTTGCTGATTTTCTTTGTCAATTTGTAAATCATTTAATGAATCAATGATTAAATCAATTTCATTACGACGAGGAAGGGAAATCGGAGCATGTACGGCAATAACCTGACACCCGGCATCTAAACCAGAATAAATACCTGCAGCAGCATCTTCAAAAACCACACACTCTTCGGGAGCCAAGCCTAATTTTTTTGCCCCTAAAAGATAAGGCTCAGGGTTGGGTTTCCCTTGAGTGATACATTCTGCCGTCACCCAATGTTTAGGCTCAGGAATACCTGTAACTGACTGACGAGTAGAGGCAATTGGTACTGTGCCTGAGGTGACAATTGCCCAAGGGATCGCTAAGTCGTTTAAGCGATTAATGAGTTCGATAGCCCCCGGAAGAGGGGCTAATCCTTCTGTTTGTGTCGCTTCTAACTTTTCTAGCCAACGAAAAGTCTCTTCAATCTGTGCTTGCGTAGCATTAGGCATAAAATGGCGAATCGACTCAATGGCCGGCTTTCCATGGATATAGTTATTAATTTCTTGTGTTGATACCCCTACTCGCTCACCAAATAGTGCCCAACAGTATTCAACAACAGGCAATGAATCAACTAATGTACCATCTAAATCAAAAAGAAAGCCTTTACAGGTGATTGTCATATTTTATGCCTACCTTATCGTGATGCGTTAATAATTACGCATTCAGTATTTGTTGGATCTCAACACTGCTTAGGTGATATTGACGTGGACAGGCTAACCAAACAGCCAGCATTCTTTGGTATTTCTCCCACATAGGCGTTTGAGAGTTAAAACCATGACTACCACTATCAAAATGCGTATATCGCCCTTCAGTATTGACCATAAAGCGTACATAGCTAAGATAACGAGATTCTGTTGCTGCATCAAAGCCCATAAATGCCACTCGACGAGCATCCGGCATTTCTGGTGATTTTAAATTTTCTCGAGAAACTTGCAATGCATGGTACATTTCCATGATGTTAATAATGGTTCGGCAGGTCTCTTCTGACATCTCATCAAAATCGCGGTCTAATTCACGTAATTGTAATCCATAACCACGTTCAATAATTGTCTGATAGCGACGATAACGTTCAGCGTTATCAGGATCCATCATAGTCATCATTTTATATTGATTAGAGAGGATCAAGCGTTGTGCGTGTGTCATTTCCATCATTAATTCTCCAAAGAAATTATTGAAGAGAGCATGGCATTAATCAAAACACTTGAGTAGTGCTAACAACACGTTTTTTGATCTAAACAGGGGTAATTTTAATCCATTAAATAACCTATGAAGAAGGTAGAACAAATGTTCTACACATCATCAAGAAAAGAGCGATCAAGTTGCTTAAAAGCACGTTTAAGCAAATGCGCTAATGAGAGATAGGTTGGCGTCTTTTCTACTGGGGCTAATGCTATACCCGCTTGCTCAAATTTTTCACGAATTTCATAAAACCAATTGAGTAACACAGCGGGTAATGGCGTTGCAGCGCGTTTTCCTAACCACCATAATCCTTGCATTGGCAGGCTACAGGCAAAAAGTGCAGTAGTGATCGCCGGCCCTAAATCGCCACCTAATGCAATTTGCCAGGTTAATGTAAAAATAGCGATAGGAGGCATATAACGTATGCCAAAACGCGTTGCTTTTATCATTCTATTTTCAGGAAAAACTGGGGCTAATTGCTTCTCAACCGGCCAGGTTTTTAGATACTCGTTCCCTAGGCGTAACTTTTTGAAGAAACCTGGGGGAGTCACTGTCGGTTCGTTCATAATGACCTCAATCAATTTTTTCTATAACTTTTAAAAAACATCTATAAAGAATAAAAATCTTTTAGTAGAATTAAGTATATTTTGTCTTTGTTGCCTTTACTCTGTATCCTGTGCTCATTCTAAAGGTTTGTGGCAATAAAGCGCTATATTTTGTTTGCCGGCGTGATTTTCAACCCTTTTCGCCGATTTTCGGGCAAAAATTTTGGGGTGAATAAAAATCGTCCAATTGATGATTGGCAACTATAATTAGCATCAAGTTTTTTACCCTAAGCATGATGCGTATCATTAATGTCATCATAGTAATGCGATAGGCTTTTATGAGTGACGTTTTATTAACCATCGTCTTTATAATATAAAAGACACTACGACAACAAGATAAATAGGTAATTCCATGTCAAGTAAGCTGGTGCTGGTACTGAACTGCGGTAGTTCTTCTCTTAAGTTTGCAATTATTAACCCAGAAAATGGTGAAGAATTCCTTTCAGGCTTGGCTGAGTGCTTCAACCTTCCTGAAGCCCGCCTGAAGTGGAAAATGGATGGTCAGAAACATGAAGCGGCTTTAGGCGCTGGTGCTGCCCACAGCGAAGCATTAAACTTTATTGTTAATACTATTCTGGCTGAAAAACCAGAACTTTCACAACAAATCGCAGCAATTGGTCATCGTATTGTTCACGGTGGCGAGAAATTTACTAAATCTGTCGTCATTACTGACGAAGTCATCAAAGGTATTGAGGCGGCTATTCCATTTGCCCCATTACATAACCCAGCTCACCTTATTGGTATTGAAGAAGCGCGTAAAGCCTTCCCTCATTTAATTAATAAAATGGTGGCAGTATTTGACACTGCATTCCACCAAACAATGCCAGAAGAAGCTTATCTGTATGCTCTGCCATACAGCTTATATAAAGATCACAGCATCCGCCGTTACGGTGCTCACGGAACTAGCCATTTCTTTGTTTCCCGTGAAGCAGCTAAAATGTTAAATAAACCTGTTGATGAACTGAACGTAATCACTTGCCATTTAGGTAATGGTGGTTCTGTTTCTGCTATTGTTAACGGTAAATGTGTTGATACTTCTATGGGTTTAACACCATTAGAAGGTTTAGTCATGGGTACTCGTAGTGGTGATATCGATCCTGCTATCGTGTTCCATTTACATGACACTTTAGGTATGAGCGTTGAAGATATTAATAAACTGCTCACTAAAGAATCTGGTTTATTAGGTTTAACGGAAGTTACTAGTGACTGCCGTTATGTTGAAGATAACTACGAAACAAAAGCTGATGCTAAACGTGCAATGGACGTTTACTGCCATCGCTTAGCGAAATACATCGGTTCTTATTGTGCACTGATGGAAGGTCGTTTAGATGCCATTATCTTCACTGGTGGTATCGGTGAAAATGCAGCAATGGTTCGTGAATTATCACTGAAAAAACTCGCTCTATTAGGTTTTGAAGTTGATCATCAGCGTAACTTAGATGCACGTTTCGGTAAATCAGGCACCATCACTACCGATAACAGCCGTCTTGCTGTTGTTATCCCAACTAACGAAGAGTTAGTTATCGCTCAGGATGCTAGCCGCCTGACCGCTTAAGTTTTTTGATGTACTGCCAGTGTTATGCTGGCAGTACTGTTTCACATAACGAGCAACCGATATTTAAAGAGGTTTCCGTGTCCCGTACAATTATGCTAGTCCCAACTGATACACGCGTAGGTTTAACCAGCGTCAGCTTGGGTGTAATCCGTTCTATGGAACAAAAAGGCGTTCGCCTTAGTGTATTCAAACCTATCGCACAGCCTCGTGTTAAAGGCGCATTAGATCAAACCACTGCGATTATCCGCTCTCACTCCACAATTCAATCCGCAGAACCTTTAAATATGGATTACGTTGAGTCATTACTCAGCTCCAATAAAAAAGATGTTCTGATGGAAGAAATTGTTGCTAGATATCACGAAAATACTGCTGATGCAGAAGTTGTACTGATTGAAGGCTTAGTGCCAATGCGTAAGCACCCTTTTGCACAATCTTTAAACTATGAGATTGCCAAAACATTAGGTGCTGAAATTGTTTTCGTTACTGCATTAGGCAACAACACCGCTGAGCAGTTAAAAGAGCGCATTGAATTTGCTCGTGCTGAATTTGGTGGTGTAAAAAATCAAAATATCACAGGTGTGATTGTTAATAAATTAAATGCCCCTGTGGATGATCAAGGTCGTACTCGCCCTGATTTATCAGAAATTTTTGATGACTCAAGCAAAGCGATTATCTCTAATGTCGATTTAAATACCATCGAAAAAAATAGCCCACTTCCTTTATTGGGTTGCATTCCATGGAACTTCGATTTAATCGCTACTCGTGCTACAGATATGGCAAAACACTTAAATGCGACTATCATCAATAAGGGTGATATTGAAACTCGTCGTATTAAGTCTGTGACTTTCTGTGCTCGTAGTATTCCACATATGTTAGAGCATTTCCGCCCAGGTTCATTGCTTGTCACTTCTGCCGATCGCCCAGATGTTTTAGTTTCAGCATGTCTTGCTGCAATGAATGGCGTTGAAATCGGTGCTATCTTACTCACAGGTGGTTACCAAATCGATGCACCAATTAAACAATTGTGTGAGCGTGCATTTGAGACTGGTCTACCTATCTTTATGGTTAATTCAAACACTTGGCAGACTTCATTAAATCTGCAAAGCTTTAGCTTAGAAGTGCCAGCAGATGACCATGAGCGTATCGAAAAAATTCAGAACTATGTTGCTCAACATATCAATAACCAATGGATTGATTCACTGACAGCAAACTCTGAACGTCCTAATCGTTTATCACCACCAGCATTCCGTTATCAATTAACGGAATTAGCTCGTAAGGCGAAAAAACGCATCGTATTACCTGAAGGTGATGAACCTCGTACCGTTAAAGCCGCGTCTATTTGTGCTGAACGTGGTATCGCAACCTGTGTACTATTAGGTGATCCTGAAGAAATTCGTCGTGTTGCTGCGGCACAAGGTGTTGAATTAGGTACAGGTATTGAACTCATCAATCCTAAAGAAGTACGTGAAATTTATGTACCTCGCTTAGTTGAACTGCGTAAAAACAAAGGTATGACAGAAGTTGTTGCTCGTGAACAGTTAGAAGATAACGTTGTTCTCGGTACCTTAATGTTAGAAAAAGGCGTCGTTGATGGTCTTGTTTCTGGCGCTGTTCATACAACCGCTAACACTATTCGCCCACCACTACAGTTAATTAAAACTGCACCCGGTAGCTCATTAGTGTCTTCTGTGTTCTTTATGCTATTACCAGAACAAGTCTATGTTTATGGTGACTGCGCAATTAACCCAGATCCAACCGCAGAACAACTGGCTGAAATCGCTATTCAATCTGCAGACTCAGCAAAAGCGTTTGGTATCGACCCACGCGTTGCGATGATCTCTTACTCTACAGGTAACTCAGGTGCTGGCAGTGACGTTGAAAAAGTGCGAGAAGCAACTCGTTTAGCACAAGAAAAACGTCCAGATCTGATTATTGATGGTCCTTTACAATACGATGCGGCTGTAATGGCTGACGTTGCTAAATCTAAAGCACCAAACTCACCTGTTGCGGGTAAAGCAACTGTGTTTATCTTCCCTGATCTAAACACCGGTAACACTACCTATAAAGCAGTACAACGTTCAGCAGACTTGGTTTCCATTGGACCAATGTTACAAGGTATGCGTAAACCTGTTAACGACCTTTCTCGTGGCGCGTTAGTCGATGATATCGTCTACACTGTTGCATTAACTGCAATTCAAGCAAGCCAACAAGAAAATGCCTAATTATTGAATTCACTTCAATAAATTATAAAAACGCCAGATTATCACTGGCGTTTTTTTATAATGGTTGATAAATCAAAGAACGCATTACAAACCCCTCTTATAAAACAAAATAACCCATTGATTTAATAAATCTTTTTAGCTTTGTTTTGCCAAAATAAACAGAGACACACGGCTATTTTCTGTTAGTATACAGGCGAGTACTTGGATCATTTTGGTTCAAGCATTTGCAAGGACCAAAAAGACGAAAGCCCCGAATTCTATTTACATAAAATTCGAGGCAGTCTCAAGCCATCAACAACTTGATTCTGTCTCCTTTAACAAGGAGTGTCAAGAGAAATGACTAAGCTTGCCCTTATTGGGCTGATTACTGTATGTATTACAGTTTTGTGTTTTACCCTACTGAGACATGAAAGATTGTGCTCTTTTAATATCAGTAGTGGTAACACCCTAGTTCAAGCGAATTTATCTTGCGATAAATAGCTTTGTGGGGGAATTTTCCCCCACAATTTCTCACCCAATGTTGTTGCGCCTTGTGTTCACAAGCACCCTACTTTAAATAATCATATCACTTGCGTTCAATATATATCACGGACGTTTTTAAATAGATCACAAATCAAACAACGCATTATAAACCCCACTAATAAAACAAAATAACTCATTGATTTAATAAATTTTTTTAGCTTTATTTTGGCAAAATAAACAGAGACACACGGCTATTTTCTGTTAGTATACAGGC